>JBKICS010000392.1:0-16023 GCA_046567015.1 Acidobacteriota bacterium
GCCAGGGCGGCGATGTCCACATTCTTGGTGCGCGCCGCCACCACGAACCCGGCCGGAGGCGTCGTCACTTTGTCGCCGTGGGACATCCAGACGATATGGCTGGTCTTTTCCGGCAACCCGGCAAAAAGCGGCACCTCGGCCAGCACTTGCAGATCGGCCCGGCCGTACTCCCGGTCCGTGGAGGCGGCGACCGCCCCGCCGGGCTGGTGGTGGGCGAGAAGCTGCATGCCGTAGCAGATGCACAGCATCGGCAGCTTGAGCTCGAACACGGCCGGATCGAAAGGCGGCGCGTCGTGGTCGGTGACACTGGAGGGACCGCCGGAGAGGATGACAGCCTGCGGATTCATGGCCGCCACCTGGGCGGCGGTGACGGTGCAGGGATGGATTTCCGAATACACCCCGGCCTCGCGCACGCGACGGGCGATGAGCTGGGTATATTGGGAGCCGAAGTCGAGGATGACGACCTTGTCTGGCTGGCGCATGCTAATAGGTCTCCACGCGGTAGTTGGGGGCTTCCTTGGTGATGATCACGTCGTGGACATGGCTTTCCCGCAGGCCGGCCGGCGAGATGCGCACGAACTGGGCCTTTTGCTGCAACTCCTCGATGCTGTTGCAGCCGCAGTAGCCCATGCCCGAGCGCAGGCCGCCGACAAGCTGATACAGGCTGTCGGTGACCGGGCCCTTGAACGGCACCCGGCCGACGATGCCTTCCGGCACCAGCTTTTTGGACTTTTCCTGGAAATAGCGGTCCGAGCTGCCGTCGCGCATGGCGTCGATGGAGCCCATGCCGCGGTAGATCTTGTAGGTGCGGCCCTGGTAGAGAATGGTTTCGCCGGGGCTTTCCTCGGTGCCGGCGAAAAGCCCGCCCATCATGACGGTGTCGCCGCCCGAGGCGATGGCCTTGACGATGTCGCCGGAGAACTTGACGCCGCCGTCGGCCACCAGCCGTTTGCCGGCTTCGCGGCAGGCCCGGGCCGCTTCCATGATGGCCGTGACCTGGGGCACGCCCACGCCCGCCACCACCCGGGTGGTGCAGATGGAGCCCGGTCCGATGCCGACCTTGACCGCGTCGGCCCCGGCGGCGATCAGCGCCTTGGCCCCCTCGTAGGTGCCGACGTTGCCGCCGATGAGCTGGCAGTCGGGGTGGGCGGCCTTGATGGCCCGGATGGAGTCCAAGATGTTCTTGGAATGGCCGTGGGCGGAATCGAGGACCAGGAAGTCCGCGCCGGCCTCGAGCAGGGCTTGGGTGCGTTCGTCGCGGTCGCCGCCGACGCCGATGGCCGCGCCCACGCGCAGCCGGCCCAGGCTGTCCTTGCAGGAATTGGGGTATTTGCGGATCTTTTCGATGTCCTTGATGGTAATAAGGCCCCGCAGCTTGTTGTTGTCGTCGACCACCAGAAGCTTTTCGATGCGGTTGGCGTGGAGATGGTGCTTGGCCTCCTCCAGGGTGGTGCCGACCGGCACGGTGACGAGCTTTTCGCTGGTCATGACCTGGGCCACGGTGGTGACCGAGTCCTTGATGAAGCGCACGTCGCGGTTGGTGACGATGCCGACCAGGGTGTCGTCGTCAACGACGGGCAGTCCGGAAATGCTGTACTCGCTCATCACCCGCAGGGCCTGTTCCACGGTCATGGCCGGGTCCACGGTGATGGGGGAAATGATCATGCCGGATTCGGACTTCTTGACCTTTTCCACCTCCAGGCGCTGCTGGGCAATGGTCATGTTCTTGTGCACCACGCCCACCCCGCCGCTTCTGGCCAACTGGATGGCCATGCGGGACTCGGTGACCGTGTCCATGGCGGCGCTGACGAGAGGGATGTTGAGCTTGATGTCGGGGGTCAGCCACGAGGAAACGTCGGCCTGGTCGGGCAGCACTTCCGAATAGGCGGGCACAAGCAAGACGTCGTCGAAAGTGAGGCCGAAATCGATGACTTTCTCCATATCGCAATCTCCGGGTTATGAGGCGGCCTAGTCCAGGCCGAGGTAGGCGGAACGCACCTTGGGGTCATTGAGCAGGTCGCTGGCCGGTCCCTCCAGGGTGACCCGGCCGGTTTCGAGCACGTAGCCGCGATGGGCGATTTGCAGCGCCATCTGGGCGTTTTGCTCCACAAGCAGCACGGTGACGCCGTCTTTGTTGATTTGTTTGATGATCTCGAAAATATTTTCCACCACGAGCGGGGCCAGGCCGAGCGACGGCTCGTCCAGGAGCAGGAGCTTGGGCCGGGCGAGCAAGGCCCGGCCGATGGCCAGCATCTGCTGCTCGCCGCCGGAGAGCGTGCCGCCCATCTGGGTGCGCCGCTCGCGCAGGACCGGAAAGAGCGTATAGGCGTGCTCCTCGTCGTCGCGGATGCCGGCCTTGTCCTTGCGCAGATACGCGCCCATGAGCAGGTTTTCCCGCACGGTCAGCCGGGGGAAGATCATGCGGCCCTCGGGCACTTGCGTGATGCCAAGCGACACGATGCGCTCGGTGGACAGGCGGGTGATGTTCTCGCCGAGAAATTCCACCTTGCCCTGTCTGGGCTGGACCACGCCGGAAATGCTCATGAGCGTGGTGGTCTTGCCCGCGCCGTTGGCCCCGATAAGCGTCACGATCTCGCCCTGGCCGATGCGCAGGGACACGCCTTTGAGGGCCTGGATATTGCCGTAGTAGGATTCGATGCCGGACAGATTAAGCATGTGCCGCGCCCTTGCCAAGATAGGCTTCGATGACGTCCGGGTTGGACCGTACTTCCTGGGGAGAGCCGTCGGCTATCTTGACGCCGTGGTCAAGGACGACGAGCCGCTTGCAGATGCGCATGACGAGTTTCATGTCGTGTTCGATGAGCACCACCGTGACCCCGCGCGTCAGGATGGCGTGGATGAGATCGACCAGCGCCTCGGTTTCCCGGGGGTTCATGCCGGCGGCGGGCTCGTCCAGAAGCAGGAGCTTGGGGTCGGTGGCCAGGGCCCGGGCGATCTCCAGGCGGCGCTGGTCGCCGTAGGACAGGCTCGCGGCCGGGGACAGGGCTGCTTCGCCCAGGCCCACGAAATCGAGGTTGTCCATGGCCGCGTCGATGATGCGCTGTTCCTCAGCCCGCTGGGACCGGGTGCGCAGCACCGCGCCGAAGAAGTTGGCCGAGGTGCGGCAATGCCGGGCGATGCGCACGTTGTCGAGCACGGTGAGCGAGGAAAAAAGCCGGATGTTCTGAAAGGTCCGGGCCACGCCCAGGGCGGTCATGCGCTCGGGCTTCTGGCCGGCCACGTCGCGCTCCCCTGCCCCATCGGCAAAGAGGATGCGGCCGTCGGTCGGGGTGTAGATGCCGGCCACGCAGTTGAACATCGTGGTCTTGCCCGCGCCGTTCGGGCCAATGAGCCCAGTGATGGCCCCGCGCTCCACGGCAAAGGAAACGTCGCTTAGGGCCATAAGGCCCCCGAAGCGTTTGCTGACTCCGTCTACGGAAAGTATCGCATCCATATTAAGCCGTCCGACGCGCGTCCAGCCGGGCGCGCAAGTCCTTTATGAGTCTGCTTTGCATGGTCGATTCCGCCACCTGGGTGAAAATGCCGTTGGGACGGAAGCGCATGATGAGCACCATGATGAGGCCGTAAGCCAGAAACCGGGTCTCGGCCGGCAGCCCGAGCTTGGGCAGGACCACCCGCAGCACTTCGCCCAGGGCGATCAGGATGACCGAGCCGACGAGCGCGCCGTTGATGTTGCCAAGGCCGCCCAGCACCACCATGCACAGGACCAGGAAGGATTCCCAGAATTTGAACATGTCCGGGGAAATGAAAAGCGTCCAGCGGGCCAGAAAGGCTCCGGCCAACGCGCCGATGCCGGTGGACACGGCAAAGGCGATGACCTTGTAGGCGAACAGGTTGACCCCGCAGGAGGCGGCGGCCATGGGATCCTCGCGGATGGCCAGCCAGGCCCGGCCCAGGCGCGAATCCTCCACCCGGCGCAGGACGATGTAGACCAGGGCCACCATGACCATGGCCAGGTAATAATACGGCATCTCGCCCCGGAAGGCGTAGCGCCAGCGTTCGTCCACGCCAAGAAGCGTGGCCAGCCAGGTGACGTCCAGGGAGATGGGGGCGATGCCGGGAATGCCGAGCGGCCCCCGGGTGAGCCAGATCTCGTTGGTGAGAAAAAGCACCACCAGTTCGGAAAAGCCGAAAGTGACGATGGCGAAATAGTCCCCCACCAGGCGCAGGGTCGGCGCGCCGAGCAACATGCCGAAGAGCGCCCCGTTTATGACAGCCAAGGGGACGATCAGCCAAAACGACATGTTGTAGTGGATGGTGAGCAGCCCCGCCGTGTAGGCCCCGATGCCGTAAAAGCCGACGAACCCGAGGTCGAGCAGGCCGCAAAAGCCGGGCAGGATGTTAAGCCCCATGGCCAGGACCATGTAGACCATGATCAGCACCAAGACGTGCAGGACATAGGTGTCCCGGAAGGGCATCAGAGGATAGGCCAGGGCCGCCGCCAGAAGCAGGTATTTCAGTATATTTGCCGCGCCGCGCATGTGTGTTCCGGTCGTTTCGAGGCAGCCGGGAGGGCCGGCCGCCAGGGTTTAGGCCTTGTCCGTCACGGCCCGGCCGAGCAGCCCGGAGGGACGGAAGATGATGACGAGGATCATGACCGCGTAGGCCACGCCGTCGCGGTACGGCGACGAGATATAGCCCGCGCCGAGCGTCTCGGCGATGCCCAGCACCACCCCGCCGAGCATGGCCCCGGGCACCGAGCCGATGCCGCCGAGCACCGCCGCGGCAAAGGCCTTGACCCCGGCCAGATAGCCCATGGTCGGGTACATGGTGTTGTAGTACATGGAGACCATGATGCCGGCCATGGCCCCCATGGCCGAGCCCAGGGCGAAGGTGAACGAGATGACCCGGTTGACGTTTATGCCCATGAGCGCCGCGGCGGTCTGGTTCTGGGCCAGGGCGCGCATGGCCGTGCCCACCCGGGTCTTGGTGATGACCAGGTTGAGCCCGATCATGAGGGCCACGGCCACCACGTAGATGAGCATCTGCATCCAGGAGATGGTCACGTCGGAAAAGGTCAGGGCCGGCTCGCTGAAAAAGGCGGGCAAGGCCTGCCGGGGAAAGGGCAAGGGTCGGCTGCCCCAGATGATCATGGCCAGGTTTTGCAGGAAGATGGACATGCCGATGGCGGTGATGAGCGCGGCCAGGCGCGGGGCCTCGCGAAGCGGCCGGTAGGCGATGATGTCCAGCAGCACGCCAATGGCGGCGGAAGCCAGCATGGCCAGCAAAACAGCCAGGGGCAAGGGCAGGCCCATGGAAATAAACGACAGGGTTAAAAACGCCCCGAGCATGTAGATTTCGCCGTGCGCGAAATTGATCAGCTCAATGACGCCGTAGACCATGGTGTAGCCAACGGCGATGAGCGCATAAATCAGGCCCAGGGTGAACCCGTTGACGAGCTGTTGTTCAAACAACGTCGGCTCCGCGGCGAGGGTTGACGTGAAGGGGAAGTCGGGCTTTCAAGCGCGAACAGGCTGGAGGGTGTCCAGCCTGTTCGCGTTCGGTTTTCCGGAAGCGGCCGCCTAGTTCATCTGCTTGGGGGCGGGGACGAACTTTCCGTCCTTGACCATCTTGACATAAGCGGGCTTCAAGCAGTCGCCGTTTTCATCGAAGTAGTTGACGCCGGTGACGCCCTTGTAACCCTTTTCCGGCGAATTGATGCCGGCCAGGTAGGCGCGGATCTTGGCCCGGTCGGGACCGGCCTTGGCAATGGCCTCGATCATCATGCCGGCGGCGTCGTAGGCGTTGGCGCTCATCCAGTCCATGTCGCGGTTGTACTTGGCCTTGAAGGCATCAATGAACTTCTTGGCGTCGGCCCCGGCGGTCTCGACGAGAAAGGGGGCGGTCAGATAGGTGTTGTCGGTCGCGGCGCCGCCGAGCTTGATGTAGTCGGCGTTGTCAAAACCGTCAGCGCCCATTTTGGGGATATTGAGGCCGATCTTCTTGGCCTGGTCGGCAATGAGCGCGCCTTCGGGGTAATAGCCGGCGATGAACATGGCTTCAGGAGCGCCGCCCTTGATCTTGGTCAACTGGGGGGTGTAATCCTGGTCGCCCTTCTTGTAGGCTTCCTCGCCGACAACCGTCAGGCCCAGCGCCTTGGCTTCCTTGACGAAGGCGTCTTTCAGGCCGATGCCGTAATCGTTGTTCTCATAGAACACGGCGACCTTTTTGAGCCCCAGCACCTTGTCGGTGTAGTCGGCCAGGAACTTGCCCTGGAAATCGTCGCGGTAGACGTTGCGGAACGACCAAGTCAGGCCCTTGTCGTCCTTGCTCTTGGAGGAAATGGTGGTGTTGGTGGCCGTGGGCGTGATGGCGGCGATGCCTTCGCGCACGTAGGTGGGCAACGCGGCCAGATGGGCCGAGGAGCACAGGTGGCCGACGATGCCGACGATGTCGGGATCGTTGACGATGGAGGAGGAAACCGTGGCGGCTTCGCGGGGTTCGCACTGCTCGTCGAGATAGACGGCTTCGATCTTCTTGCCGTTCACGCCGCCGGCGGCGTTGATCTCTTCAAGTTTCATGACCACGCCGGCCTTGACATTTTCGCCATACCCGGCAGCGCTGCCAGTAAAGGGCGAAGGCACGGCGATCTTGATGGCGTCGGCTGCGGCAGCGGGACCGGCCGAGAGTCCAAGGGTCAGGCCGAGGGCGGCGGCGAGCACGGTGGCCCGGGTCAATTTCCTGCCAAACATCCAGTCTTCCTCCCGTTATGGTTGTGTTTCGCCAAGACGGTAACGGCTTCCGGGCGGGCATGACGCCAGCCCGGGTGGGGTACGTTCGCGTTACGCGGCAACATTCACCAAAACGTCATGAAAAGCAATCGCGGTTATGAACCCGGTTTCGTTTCCAGCTCGGTTTGAGCGGTCTTTCGTGTCTCGGGATCGGTTTTAGGCGAAGCAATGACGGCGGAAAGGGCCTCTTTGGCCTTTTCCGGCTGTCCCAGGGCGTATTTGTACAAAAGGCCCAGGTTGAACCGCGCCCGGTAATCCTCGGGATCCTTGGCCAGGATGGCCTCGAAGGCGGCCTTGGCCCCTTCCGGGTCTTTCTGATTGTAAAGGACCACGCCCATGGCGTTTAACACGTCGGGATCGTCGGGGCGCACCTTGACCAGTTTGTCCAAAAAGGACTTGGCCCGGTCATAGGAGCCCATGGCCAGGAAACGTTCGGCCATGGCCATCTGCAGGCCGGGATCGTTGGGGTTCTCCTGGAGCTTTTGCATGAGCTCCATGACTTCGCGCATGGGGCCGTTCATGGCGTTGTCCATGCCCTGGGGCATGCCGGCCGGCCCTTTTTTCTGGTGCACCTCAAGCGATGGGCGCTCCAGGCGGTAGACAAAGGAGGCGGCGAAGATGACTACCAGGCAAAAAGCGAGAAAGGCCAGGACCATGCGACCCGAGGCATTGGCTCCCGGGCTGGGATCAGTTGTCGTCATTTACAATCTCCAGGCGATGTAATCGCCGTTCAAGACGCTTTTGGGAGGTCGCCAGAAAAGCCACATAGCAGCCAATGCCGACCCAGACCAGGACGTTGGCCGCGAACAGATAGACTTCCTTGCCCATGACTTAATTCCTCGAGGCGCCGTGGCGCAAAAGGGCCGTGACGGCCGCGCCGGCGGCGAGTTGTTTGGTGCGAACGAGCAGCAGGGCCAGCCACAAAAGGCCCATGGCCAGGAGATTGGCGATCATGGCCTGCCACATTTCGGGTTCCATGCCGCCGCCCTGGGAGCCCAGGACCGAGGGATGGATGCTGCGCCAATAGCGGGCCGAGACAAAAACCAGGGGCACGTCGAGAAAGGCCACGACGCCAAGGACAGCCAGGACCGTGGCCTTGCGCTGCCCGCCGACGTCCGAGGCTCGCAGAAGCAGATAGGCTGCATACACGAACCACATGACGAGCGTGGTGGTGAGCCGGGGATCCCAGGTCCACCACACGCCCCAGATGGGCTTGGCCCAGCACATGCCCGTGACCAGGGCCAGACCGGACATCAAAACGCCCAGTTCGGCGGCCGCGCCGGCCAGCCGGGCATAGGCGTCCCGGCCCTTGGCCAGATAGAGAATGGAGGCGACGAAGACCACGAAAAAGCTCACCAACGACCACCAGGCCATGGGCATGTGGGTGTAGAAGATCTTCTGGACCACGCCCATGGTCTCTTCCACCGGGGCGTGAAACCAGATGGCGTACTGGGCCAGGATGGACAGGGCCGCTGCGGCCAGGGCAAACAGGCGGATCATGGGATTCCTATTCCTCGCCGGTATAAAGAAAGGGAAAAAGAATCAGGGCGGCGGCGGTGAAGACGGCGTCAAAGGCCACCACCGTGCCGGTCCAGGCCCCGACGGCCTCCAGGCCCCGGCCCGAGATGACCGTCTCCAGCAGCCGGATGCCGGCCAGCAGCGCCGGAATGAGCAGCGGGAACAGGATGACGGTGAGCAGGGATTCCCGGGACGAACGACCAACGGACAGCGCGCCCAAAAGCGATCCCAGGGCGCACAGCCCCCAGTCCACGGCCGCGACCACCGCCAGGCCCATGAGCGGGGAACCGGCCACGGACTGGCCGAGAAAGGCCACGGCTGCCGGAGCGAATACCAGCTGGCAGCAAAAAAGCAACACCCAGCCGGCAACTGCCTTGCCCAGCCACACGGCCTGGGCCGGTGCCGGGGACAGGAGAAGCCCCAGGCGCGCCCCTTCGGCCTCTTCCAGGCCGTAGAGGAAGTTGAAGACCAACACCTGGCCAAAGGCCGTGGCCAGCCAGAAGATGGCGGCGGCGGCCAGCGGCGGCGACATCTCGCCGGGCTCGCGCGACAGGCTCATGATGAAGATGAGGAGCAGGCCGAGAAGCACGGTCTGGACCAGCCCCTGGGCTCCGGACAAGGCCAGTTGCAAGTCCTTTCGGGCAACGGCCAGGGCA
Source organism: Acidobacteriota bacterium (assembly GCA_046567015.1). GTDB lineage: Bacteria > Desulfobacterota > Desulfovibrionia > Desulfovibrionales > Desulfovibrionaceae > Solidesulfovibrio. Next base: position 8,927 of record JBKICS010000392.1, read on the forward strand.
GCGCCTAGCATGCGCACTCCCCGGCCAGCCCGGCCGCGTCGAAATCGCCGGCCGGCCCGTCGTAAGCCACGCGGTGGCCGCGAAGGAGCAGCACCCGGTCGCACACGGGCAGGTCGGCGGCCACGTTGTGGCTGACCCAGGCGACCGCTGCCCCGGCGTCGGCCGCGCCCCGGATTTCCCGGCGCAGCATGTCAGCCGAGGCCGGGTCCAGGCCCGAGGCCGGTTCGTCCAGGAGCAGCAGGCGCGGAGCGGTCAGAAAGACCCGGGCCAGGCTCAGGCGTTGGGACATGCCCCGGGAAAAGACCCCGGCCTCCTCGTCGGCGAAGCGGGAAAGCCCCACCCGTTCGAGAACCGCCGCGATGGGGGCGTCGTCGCGAGGTTGGCCGAACATGGCCTGCCAGAAGGCCAGGTTGGCCCGGGCCGTGAGTTTGGGATAGATGAGCGTCTTATGGCCGAGATAGCCGATTTCCCCGGGAGCCAGATCGGATTCGATGGTCCCTTCGCTTGGCGGCAAGAGGCCGGCGAGCAGGCGCAGCAAGGTCGACTTGCCCGCGCCGTTGGGGCCGACGACCAGCAGCGCCTGCCCCGGAGCCAAGGCCAGATCGATGTTTTTGAGCACCGCCCGCTCGCCGTAAAACCGGCTCACCCGGCGTAGACGCAAGACCCCTACGGCCATGGCAGCGGCCCTACTCCGCCTTGGTCCGCGGACGCCGCAGACTCAAAAAGGGTGCCAGGCACATGAGCGTGCCGCCGATCCAGACCCAGTTGACCAGCGGGTTGACGCTGACCTTGAGGCTGGCCGCCTTCTTGTCGGTGGAGCTTATGAGCGTGGCGTAGAGTTCGTCGCCCAGGCTCGGGATGGTGGACACCTCGGCAAAGGGCTGCTCGAAGCCGGTGTAGATGCGGCGTTCCGGGGTCAACGCGCCGACGGCCTTGCCGCCCTTTTGGACCTCGATGACCGCCCGGCTGATGGCCACGGCCTTGGTCTGCTCCAGTTCGAGATCCTTATACGTCAGGGTAAAGCCCCCGATCTCCATGGTCCGCCCCGGGGTGAGCACGGCTTCCCGGGTGATCTGGTAGGGACCGGAAAAGGCCACGCCCAGGGTCACCAGGGCCAGGCCGAAATGGACGCTGTAGGCCCCGAGCGCCCCGACCCGGCTGCGGGCATGGCGCTGGCGGACAACGACGTAGGCCACGGTGGCCATGGCCGCGACCGAGGCCGCGCCGGCAAAAAGGGGCACCGGCATACGCAGGCCGGCGAGGTAGAGGATGACGCCGCCGCCGGCAAACGCGCCCACAGCCACGCCAAGCCCGGCCTTGTCGCGTACGCCCTCGCTCCAGGAGAGCAGCGGGCAGAAGGCCACGAGCGCCGTCACCAGGGCGAAAAGGGGCAGGCAGACCCGGTTGTAGAAGCCGGCGTCCAGACCGACGGAATTGGCGCTCCACAATTTGCTGATGACCGGCCACAAGGTGCCGAGAAACACCACGGCCGAAAGGGCCAGCATGAGCCAGGCCAGGATGACCAGAAAACCCGGCACGCTCATGAGGCCGGCGAGCGGCTTGACCCGGTCGGTGAAATAGGGCGCGCCGGCCACGAGCACGGCGGCCAGGACGACCAGGGTAAAGAGCATAAAGAGCAGCAGCGGGCCGCCGACCCCGCCCTCGCCAAAGGCGTGCAGCGATTCCACCACCCCGCTGCGCACCAGATAGGTGCCCAGGATGCAGGCGACGAAGGTGACCACGGCCAGGGCCACGTTGGTCTTGGCCAGGGCCTTGGTGCGCCGTTCGACGATGGCGGTGTGCAGGAAGGCCGTGCCCACGAGCCAGGGGATCAGCGAGGCGTTTTCCACCGGATCCCAGGCCCAGTAGCCGCCCCAGCCCAGTTCCATATAGGACCACCAGCCGCCGAGGATGATGCCGGCGGTCAAAAAGATCCAGGACAGGATGGTCGTGTTGCGCGCGGCGGCAACCCAGGAAGCCCGCTCGCCCACGAGCCAGGCGGCCAGGGCCAGGCAGGCCGGGATGGCGAAGCCGGCATAGCCAAGGAAGAGCAGCGGCGGATGGAAGATCATGCCCGGGTTGCGCAGCAAGGGGTTCAGTCCCCGGCCTTCGGGCACCGGCGGCACGGCCTCCAGGAACGGATTGCTGGGGCCGGTTAAAAGCAGCAGGAAAAAAGCCTCGACGGTCAGGAAAAAAAGCCAGTAGGCATGGCGGGTGGGCAGGCTCAGGCTCTTATAGGCCGGCGAGCAGGCATAGAGCACACCGCAAACGGCCAGGGCCAGCATCCAGAAGAGCAGCGAGCCGGCCTGACCGGCCCAAAAGGCGGTCAGGGCGTAAAACAGCGGCAGCAGCGTGTCGGTGTACTCGGCCACATAGACAAAGGAGAAATCGCGCCGCCACAGAGCCACGGTAAGGATGACCGAGGACAGGACGACCCCGGCCGTGGCCGCCAGATGGCCCTTTTCAATGAGGGCGAGGCGCCCGTACTCCCGTTGCCAAAGTCCGGCCAGGGCGGCCACCGCGCCGGCCAGGCAGAGCATCATGGCCGCGAGCAAGGCAAAATATGCCGTAACGTGCATCAGGACTCCTCTCGATGTGCGCTCCGCCGTCCACGCCGCAAGCACACGCCGACAGGCCTGCGTTACAGCGCGCGTGAGAGAGCGACCAGACGGTTTCGCAGCAGTTGATTCAAGGGGACCGTCGTTTTCCCGTCGCGTTACGCGATTGGCGATGCCGGTCGGCTAGGCTTTCCGACGGGCATCCGACGTCCGGCAAGGAGCCGATGGAATTATCCGCGGTTTTCCTTCTGATACTTGGACGGACACTTGGTCATGAGCGTGTTGGCGGCAAACGCGCCCGAAGCGGGATTGACCCCCCCCTCCACGATGACCTCGACGCCCGGCTTGAAGGTATCGGGAACCACGCCCCGAAAATCAACCCGGATGGTTTTTTCGGCCTGATCCTTGTCGATGAGGGTAAAACTCACGCCAAGGGCGTCCTCAGGACGGGTCAGGCCGTCCTCGGCCACGGTGCCAAACAGCCGAGCCTTGGAAAGCTCCTTGGGCTGCATGGCCAACGCTTCGGACACATTGAGAAAATAGGAAGTGTTCTCGCCCAGCCCCGAATACAGCAGGTAGCCCAGGCCGCCCAGGAACAGGGTCAAGGCCACAAGATACATGGGAGCATTGTTTTTTTTCGCCATGGCTAAACCTGATCGGTTGAAGATGCGGGCGCGGGCGCGTCGTCACCGGCCCGTTGCCGCAAGAGTGCCTCGCGCCGGGTCCGGGCCAATTCGCGCATGTCCGCCACCTGGTCGGTTTCGTCAATGATTTCCTTGCCCAGTATCTCTTCCAGCACATCCTCCAGGGTGATGACGCCGGAGACTCCCCCGTACTCGTCAAGCACCACGAACAGATGCATACGCGATTCCAGAAATTTTACCAAGACCCGGTCGAGGGTCATGGTGTCGAGGACAAAGCGCACGGGCTTCATGAGGTCCGCCAGGCGCACGTCGTCGAGGTCGTTGTCCAAGGCCTCCAGGACCTCGCGGCGGTAGACGATGCCCACGATGTTTTCCGGATCGTCGGCGTCGTAGACCGGGATGCGGCTGTGGGGCCACACGCCCTTGCCCTGCCCCCGGGTCTCGGCCACGGTCATCTGGGCCGGCAGGGAAAAGACCACGGTGCGCGGCGTCATGGCGTCGCTGGCGGCCTTGTGGTCCAGGGAAAGGATATTCTTGATCGACAGCTCTTCCAGGGGTTTGATGATGCCCTCGCGCCGGGTCAGGCTGACCACGGCCCGCAGGTCCTCTTCCGAGGAAAGCGGCGCCTTGTGCTTGCGGGAAACCAGCCGGGCCAACAGCCCCCCGGCCCAGATGATGGGAAGCAGGGCCACGATCATGTACTTCATGGGGGCGGCGATGAGCACCGCCACCGGCCGGCAGTAGGCCACGCCCACGGTCTTGGGCAATATCTCGCCCAGGGCCAGGATGACCACGGTAAAGACGGCGGTGAACAGCCAGACGTCGTCGGAACCGAACACGGCCGAGGCGGCCGCGCCGGCCACGGCGGCGCCGGCGGTGTTGGCGATGGTGTTGAGCGTCAGGATGGCGGTGATGGGCTTTTCGATATTGGAGCGCAGGCTGAACAGGAGTTCGCCCGAGGCCCGGCCGTCCTTGCGCAACCGCTCGATCCAGCTCCAGGGCACGGAATACAACGCCGCCTCGCTCATGGAGCAAAAGGCGGAAATGACCACGGCCAGAATGACGGCAACGGCCAAAGTGATCATGCTGCTTCGCCTCCCGGGTTCCAACTGGACAGGGAGGGGGGGCAAAATGGAGAAAGAGCGGCCTTTGCAGGCGGAGGGACCGGGGCGTATTCCATGAGAAAGGGCGAAACTCCTCGCTGTTGACCGGGATCAACTGCCGTGGTGCGCCGTATATAGGGATTTTGCGTCGTTTGTAAAGCGGGGCAAGCCCGCTCCCCCGCTATTCCTTGCTGGCCGCCGTGTCGTTTTTGAGCTTGAAGCCGCCGTGCAGGGGCGGGATGAGATAGCGCTCGGTAAATTCGTCGATGACGAGACTCGGCTTCTCCCGCTCGATCAGATTCTCGTCGAAATAACGCAATTCGGTTTCGCTTTGGGGCTTGAGCCAGACATACAGCCCCTTGTCGAAGGCTTCTCCCATGAACGGCAGCAGTTCCCACCAAAACGAGTCGTGGAAAACCACAACGTTCGGCAGCTTGGGATCACCGGTGACGGAATACTGGGGCATCTCGAAGTAATGGGGATCGACCGGACCGTCGTAGGACAGACCCCTGGCCTTGTACCATTCCTTATTGAAATAGATGATGCGGTCTTCCTTGAGGTAGTCGGCCAGTCCCATCATGAAGGCCAGGTCGCCCGGCAGCCAGTTGTACTGTTCCACCCGGAACTGGCTGCGGTCAAGGGGCGTTATGGCGGGGAAATCACGGGTCAGATGCCGCATGATCTCCTGGTAGGCGGCAAAAGCCCCATTGGCGTTCCAGTGGCTGTCGGTCTTGTAGAAGACCTGGCCGTGCTCCTTGGCGGCAATCATCGCGTCGGTGACGTCCACGATGTCCACCTTGGTCGTTTCGTGCAGGTACCGGACGAACTGATCCCGGTGGCTTTCGATGCGCCCGGGCTGGAAGGCCTTGGGGAGCTTGTCGGGATAAACGGAATTCTTGTTGGGAGCCAGGATCACCAGATAGCGGATGCCGCGCTCGGCCAGCCACCGCCGCCGCCGTTCCAGTTCGCGGCCAAGAATGCGGAGGGAATCGGCCGGCAGGTCGCCGGGAGACCGGGCATCCTCGATGACGTTGCGAAACGCGCCGTCCTGGGCCAGAAACAGCCAGTGGTCCGTGCCGGCCAGCACCTTATTGGAAGCGGTGGTGGAGGCCAGGACAAAGGTGTCGAGGAAGCTGTTCCAGGAAATGAGCAGCCCGCGCAGGTTGTAACGCCGGTCGAGGTAGCCGCGACGCAGGGTGTTGAACCAGCGGCCCCAGGTGGCCGGATCGGCGGTGACCGTCGGCAACGGAGCCGTATCCGTCTCGGCCACGCTGCCCTTGGGGGCGAAACCGATCAGGCGATCGAGCGTCGGCAGGACGAGCATGGTGAGGAACAGGATGGAGGCCAGACAGTATGTCGTGCGACGCAGGAAAGTAAAACGACTATGCAAGGGATGACGTCCGAGGATCACGCCTGTTTCGGCCGGCCCCAGCCGGCGGCCAGCGTGTCCGCATGCGTTAGGAGTTTGGTCAACACGGACCGGCACACCAGTCCGTCGATGCGTTTGCCTTCAAGCCAACGCCGCCGAATGTCCGAAGCGCTGACGTCCAGGCGGGCCACGGGCACGTACCGTATGAACCGGCCTTCCGGCAAGGCCCAAACGGCGGGATCCGCAGTGGGGGCGGCTCCCATGGCTGCGGCATTTAGGGCCAGGAAGCGGCTGAAGGCCTCAAGGCCCTGCCCTTCCCGGGAGTGGACGGCCAGATGGGCCAGCCGGCCAAGGCCCAGGCCGTTTTTCCAGGCCTGCAAGCACAGCATGTCGCCCATGCCCAGGATGAAACAGAACTGTTCCCCGGGCCGGTTCCTGGCCAGATCGGCCAGGGTGTCGCAGGTATAGGACGGGCCGGGCCGGTCGTTCTCCAGGGGATTGACCGAAAAGCCGGGGATGCCGGCCACGGCGGCCCGGCACAGCTCCAGGCGCAGGGAAAAAGGGAGCAAGGGGTCGCCGGACTTGTGGGGCGGCCGGGCGGCCGGGGCCAGTTCCACGCCGGCCAGGCCCAGCGCTTCGGCCACCTCGATGGCGGCGCGCACATGGCCGATGTGGACGGGATTGAACGTCCCGCCGAAAATGCCGACAACTGGCCCCTGCATGCCGCAAACGCTCCGTCAGCCGCGCACTTGCCCCTGGCCGAGCACCACGAACTTGGCGCTGGTCAGTTCCACCAGGCCCATGGGGCCGTAGGAATGCAGCTTGGAGGTGGAGATGCCGATCTCGGCCCCAAGGCCCAGCTCCCCGCCGTCGTTAAACCGGGTGGAGCAGTTGATGCCGACCATGGAGGCGTCGGCCCGGCGCAGGAAATCCATGGCCCGGCCGTGGTCCTCGGTGAGGATGACCTCAGTGTGGTTGGAGCCGTAGCGGTGGATGTGGGTAAGCGCCTCGTCCATGGAGTCCACCACCTTGACGGCCAGGATGAGGTCGTGAAACTCCTGGCCGAAATCCTCGGGCGCGGCCGGAACGGCCCCTTCGCCGAGAAGCGGCAGGGCGCGGGGGCAGGCCCGCAGGCGAACACCCGCCCGGCGCAGGGCGGCCGCGACCCGGGGCAGAAAGGTCGGGGCGGCGTCGGCATGGACGAGAAGGCATTCCAGCGCGTTGCACACGCCCGGCCGCTGGGCCTTGGCGTTGACGATCACGTTTTCGGCTTGGGCCTCGTCGGCCCCGGCGTCGACATAGGCATGGCACACGCCCTTGTAGTGCTTGAGCACCGGCATGGTGGCCTGGGACACCACGGCCCGGATGAGCCCTTCGCCGCCGCGCGGGATCATGACGTCGATGTATTCGTCGAGCTTGCACA
>JBKICS010000393.1:0-15264 GCA_046567015.1 Acidobacteriota bacterium
CACAAGGAGGCTGCGTGGGCGATTTCAGAAAGGCGCTTGGAGACGACGGGCTGCTCATTTTCGACGGGGCCATGGGAACCCTGCTCCAGGGTCGGGGCCTGGCTCCGGGCGAGTCCCCGGAACTGTTCGGTCTGGCCCATCCCGAGGCCATCATGGCCACCCACCGCGAATATGTCCAGGCCGGTTCCCGGGTCATCACCTCCAACACCTTCGGCGGCACCCATTTCAAGCTGCCGGCCGGCACGGACGTCACGGGGCTCAACCGCGAAATGGCCCAGGTGGCCCGGCAGGCCGCCGGTCCGGGCGTGTTCGTGGCCGGTTCCGTCGGACCCACCGGCCATTTCGTCGCGCCGCTCGGCAAGGCCAGCCTGCATGATCTGGTGGCCGCCTTTGCCGAGCAGATTCGCGGCCTGGCCGAGGGCGGCTGCGACCTGATCATCGGCGAAACCCATTTCGATCTGGCCGAGGCCAAGGCCGTCATCCTGGCTTGCCGGCAGGTTTGCTCCCTGCCGGTGGCCATGTGCATGACCTTCGAGGGCGCGGCCAGCCTCACCGGGTCGAGCCCCGAGGTCTTTGCCGACGCCATGGAAAATCTCGGCGTCGATCTCATCGGCGTCAACTGCGGCCAGGGCCCCGACGACATGCGCCTTGTCGGCGAGGTCTTTGCCCGCCGCCTGGCCACGCCCTTTTTCGTCAAGCCCAATGCCGGCATGCCGCGCCTGGAAAACGGCCGCACCGTCTTCCCCATGGGGCCGGAGGAATTCGCCGAAAAGACCGCCCGCTTCGCCGATCTCGGGGCCAAGGCCCTGTCCGGCTGCTGCGGCACCACCCCGGCCCATATCGCCGCCCTGGCCGGGGCCTTGGCCAAGCGTTCCTGGAAACGCGCCGAGGCTTCGGATCGGCCGGTTCTGGCCGTCACCTCGCGCGCCGTCACCGTTTCCGTCGGCGGGAGCAGTCCCTGCGCGCTCATCGGCGAGCGCATCAATCCCACGGGCAAGCCCGAGCTGGCCGCCGAGCTGGTGGTCGGGGAGTTCGCCAAGGGGCTCGCCTTCGCCGAGGAGCAGACCGCTGCCGGGGCGCACATCCTCGACGTCAACGTGGGCGCGCCCATGGTTGACGAGACGGTGGTGCTGCCCGGCCTGGCCCAGGAGCTGGTCAAGCGCCAGCAACTCCCCCTGTGCCTGGATTCCAACAACGCCGACGCCCTGACCGCCGGCCTGTGGGCCTATCCGGGCACGCCGCTGGTCAATTCCATCAGCGGCGAACCCGGGCGCATGGAGCGGCTGGGGCCGGTGTGCCGGGACCACGGCGCGCCGTTCATCCTGCTGCCGCTCAAAGGCCGCAAGCTCCCGGTCACCGCCGCCGAGCGCCTGGCCATCATCGAGGAGCTGCTCGCCCAGGCCGATGCCCTGGGCATCCCGCGACGCTTGATCCTGGTCGACGCCCTGGCGCTCACCGTCTCCTCCAAGCCCGAGGCGGCGGTAGCCTGCCTCGAGACCATCCGCTACTGCCGGGAGACCTGGGGCCTGCCCACGGTCCTTGGCCTGTCCAACATCTCCTTTGGCCTGCCGGCCCGGGAGCTGGTCAACAGCGCCTTTTTCGCCATGTGCCTGGGAGCCGGCCTGGCTGCGGCCATCGCCAACCCCAACGTGCCCCGGCTCATGGAAACCCTGGCCGCCGGCGAAGTGCTGCTGGGGCGTGATCCGCAGGCCGGCCGGTTCATCGGCCGCTACGCCGGCTGGAAGTCGACCCAGGGCGGCGGGGGCGTTGTCGCCGCCGCCGTTGCCGAGGAGGGCGCAAGCCCCCTGCGCCAGGCCGTGATTTTGGGCCGCAAGGAAGAGGTGCTGACCCGCATCGAGGCCGCCCTGGCCGAAGGCAGCGAGGCCGCGACGCTTTTAAGCGACGAGCTCATCCCGGGCATCATGAGCGTGGGCGAGCGCTACGAGCGCAAGGAATTCTTCCTGCCCCAGCTGCTGGCCGCCGCCGAGGCCATGCGGGCGGGATTCACCCGCCTGGAGCCGCTTTTGACCGAAACGGCCGGTGCGGCCAAGGCCCGCGTCGTCATGGCCACGGTCGAGGGCGACATCCACGACATCGGCAAGAACATCGTATGCCTGATGCTGAGAAATCATGGCTTCGAGGTCATCGATCTCGGCAAGGACGTACCGGCCGAGCGCATCGTGGACGCGGCCAGCCAGCACGACGCGTCGATCATCGGCCTCTCCGCCCTTATGACCACCACCATGGTGCGCATGGAAGACACGGTGAAGCTCGTGCGCCAGCGGGGACTGCGCGCCCGGGTCTTCATCGGCGGCGCGGTGGTCACCGAGGCCTTCGCCAAATCCATCGGGGCCGACGCCTACGCTGCCGACGCCGTGGACGCCGTACGCCAGGCCAAGGCCCTGGCCGGCGGCGCTTAGAAAAAACCTCTGGCGCGGCGCGGCTCGTTTGGAGTAAAAGCTCCTGGCGGCCGTGCCGCCGAATCGTATCCGTGGAGGACGCCGTTGCGTATACGCTCCCTTGTATTGTCCTTGCTGCTGTTGTGCGCGCCGCTCGCCGACGCCTGTGCCCAGGATGCCGGGTCCATCAACGGCCAGAGCGTGCTCGACGCTGTTGTGGCCGCCAAGGGCAAAGTGGTGGTCATCGACTTCTTCGCCTCCTGGTGTAAGCCCTGCCTCATGGAGATTCCGGAGTTCATCGAGGCGCGCAAGCACTATCCCGCCGACAAGGTGGTCTTCATCGGCATCTCGCTGGATCAGGATCCGGGGCAGTATGCCCGCTTCGTCAAGCAGACGCCCTTTAATTTCCCGGTCTACCTGTCCGATCCCGACGTGATCAACACCTTCGGCGTCAAGATGATCCCCAAGACCATCATTTACGACCCGGCCGGGCAGCAGGCGCTCAACCACGCCGGCTTCATGCCCGGCGAGATGCTGCGGCAGGTACTCGACAAACTGCTTGGCGGCGACGGGAAATGAGCAATCTTTTCATCCGCAAGGCGCGCATTCAGGACGTCAAGCCGATCCATGCGCTGCTCATGAGCTGCGCCCGCAAGGAATTCCTGCTGCCGCGTTCGTTTAACCAGCTCTACAGCCATCTGCGGGACTTTTTCGTCCTGGCCGAGCACGACGCGCCCGGCATTCGCGGCTGCTGCGCCCTGTCCATCTGCTGGGACGACATCGCCGAAATCCGTTCCCTGGCCGTGGACGAAGCCATCCAGAAGCAGGGCTGGGGCGGCAAGCTTGTGGAAGCCTGCCTGTCCGACGCCGTGACGCTCGGCATCTTCCGGGTGTTCACTCTGACCTACCGGCCGCATTTCTTCGAACGCCTGGGGTTTCGGATGGTGGAGAAGGAACAGCTGCCCCAGAAGGTCTGGGCCGATTGCATCCATTGCCCCAAGTTTCCGGAGTGCGACGAGAACGCGCTCATCATGGAAATGTAGGACCGTTTCATCTTTCAAACTGTGCAAGATCGCGGGGTATGATGTCGGAGACGCTTAGGGAAGTGTTCAGCCAGGCGGCCATTGCCGCTCGCGTGGCCGAACTGGGACAAGAGGTGTCGGCGCACTATGCCGGCCTGGACGTGGTCATGGTGGGCGTGCTCAAGGGCGCCTTGCCTTTCATGGCCGATCTGCTGCGGGCGCTGGATTTCTGTCCGGACCTGGATTTCGTGCGGGTGGCCAGTTACGGCGCGGGCGTTGCTCCCGGCGAACTGCGTTTTCTCATGGACCTGCAGGCGGATATCGCCGGCCGCCATGTGCTCTTGGTGGAAGACATTGTGGACACCGGCCGCTCATTGGCCTATCTCCTCAATATGCTTGGAGAGCGCGGTCCGGCCAGCCTCAAGGTCTGCTCGTTTCTGGACAAACCCTACCGCCGCGAGGCGGCGGTGACGGTGGATTTCGTCGGATTTTCCGCTCCACCCGTGTTCCTGGTGGGCTACGGCATGGACATCGGGGAGCGGCTGCGGCGGCTTGGCGGCGTGTACGAGTTGATCCGGTAGGAAATGGCCCCTAAATTGCATTGTTGGCCAAAAACCGCCACCGGCTTGGAAAAAACACCATGATTGTACAATGCCCGAATTGCCAGTCCAAGTTCAAACTCCCCGACGAGAAGGTCGGTCCGGCTGGAGCCAAGCTGCGCTGCGGCAAATGCCGCAACGTCTTTCACGTCGATCCGCCAGGGTCGGCCGACGACGACGGCTTGGCTGATTTCGATTTTCCCGACGATCTGGCTCCCACGCCCCCCCGGGCCGGGGCGGCCGGCGGCGATCCGGCCCGGTCCTGGGCCGACATCCCCGATGACGGCGTGCCCGACGGGCTGTTTCATTCCGAGTCCTATGATGGGGGCGCGAGCGCCAAGAAAAGTCGCGATCCCGAGCCGGAAATGGGGGACGATTTTCCCGGAACGCCGATCAAGCCCGGGTTCAGCCTGGACGACGTGGCCGACATGCCGCTGCCGGGCAGCCGGCCGTCAAAAGATCGACGCAACCGGATTCTGATCCTCGGCGGCGTGCTCACGCTCCTGCTCGTCGCGACCCTGGCCGCCGTCCACTTCCTGGATTTGTGGCCCGGCAAGAAGGCCGCCAAGGAGGCCGCCCCGGCTCCGGTCGCCGAAACCGCCGCCCCGGCCGCCGACGCCGCCAAACCCGCCGCTGACAAGACGCCCCCCGGCGCGCCGGCCCCGCAAAAGCCTGAAGAGGCAGCCAAGGTCAAGGACATCATGCTGCAAAACGTGCGGCAGTATTACGTTTCCAACGAAAAGGCCGGCCAGCTCTTCGTCATCGAGGGCAAGGCGGTCAACAATTTCAAGACGCCCAAGGAAATGGTCAAGCTCGAGGCCAGCCTGTTCGACGAGAAGGGCGCGACCCTGGCCAGCCAGGAAGAACTGGCCGGCAACACGGTCTCGCTGTTCCAGCTCCAGGTCATGACCCGCGACGAACTCAAAAACGCCCTGGCCTCCCAGGTCGGCGTGCTCACCAACAACACCAATATCGCGCCGAGCGGCGAAGTGCCCTTCATGATGGTCTTTTTCGATCCGCCCGAGGCCGTCAAGGAGTTCGGGGTCAAGGTCGTCGACGTCAAGGATCCGCCCCGGCAATAGCATGGCGGTCAAACCGAAGCGGGTTTTCGTTTGCAGTGATTGCGGCGGCACGGCCCCGACCTGGCGCGGCCAATGCCCCCGGTGCGGAGCCTGGAACACCCTGACGGAAAAGCTCGGCGCTGCCCGCGCTTCCAGCCCGGACGCCTTGGCGTCCGGGCTTCCCATTGTCCTGGGGGACCACCCGGGCGGGGATTTCAAGCCCTTTCCCACCGGCATCGAAGGCCTCGACCGGGTGCTCGGCGGCGGCCTGACCCCGGGCGGGGCCGTGCTGCTCGGCGGCGAACCGGGCATCGGCAAATCCACCTTGCTGCTCCAGCTCGCCGGCCTGGCTGCCGCCGCCGGACGGCGGGTGGTCTACGTCTCGGGCGAGGAATCCCTGCCCCAGCTCAAGTCCCGGGGCGAGCGCCTGGGCGTGCTCCACGAGGGCCTGCTCGCCGCCTCCACCACCGACGCCGGGGCGACGGTGGAGATCCTCGGCGCGACGCCCGCGCCGGACCTCGTCATCCTCGATTCCGTCCAGACCATGCACGCCGCCGGCGTCGAGGGCCCGGCCGGCTCCGTGTCCCAGGTCCGGGCCGTGGCCGCTGCCTGCGTGGAAGCGGCCAAGCGCGGCGACGCCTGCCTGGTCCTGGTCGGCCATGTCACCAAGGACGGACAAATCGCCGGCCCCAAGCTCCTCGAACATATGGTCGACACGGTGCTCTACCTCGAAGGCGAGCGCCGCCACCTCTATCGCATCCTGCGCGTGCTCAAAAACCGCTACGGACCCACCGACGAACTGCTGGTCATGGAGATGCGCGAGGCCGGGCTGTGCGAAGTGCCCGATCCCTCGACCTTTTTTTTGGGCGACCGTGATCCGGCCGTGTCCGGTTCCGCCGTGGTCATGGCCATGGAGGGCCGGCGTCCCTTTGCCGTGGAAGTGCAAGCCCTGGCCGCCAAGTCCTTCCTCTCCATGCCGCGCCGGGCCGCCCTTGGCCTCGACGTCGGCCGACTCCATCTGCTGCTGGCCGTGCTCGAAAAGCGCCTGCGCCTCAACCTCGGCCAGACCGACATCTACGCCAAGCTCGGCGGCGGGCTCAAGATCGCCGACCCGGGCCTGGATCTTGGCATTGCCGCCGCCGTCCTGTCCTCCTTCTACGACCGGCCGCTGCCGGCCGGGGCGGTGTTCTGGGGCGAGGTGGACCTGTCCGGCCGCATCCGGCCGGCCGCCGCCCAGGAAACGCGGCTCAAACAGGCCGAACGCCTGGGCTACGGCCCCATCATCTGCCCCGACGGCGGCAAGGGCCGCCCCAAGGCCGACAACCTCGGCGATTTGGCGCGGTTGTTGTTTTCCTGAGGAGTGGAGAGAGGAAGGCAGGGAAGATAAGAAGCCTCCGGCGGCCGGGGGCCTGAGGCCCCCGGACCCCCCAACTGGAAGAAGTTTTTTAAGGGGTTTTCGACTGGGGAGGGAGGCTGGTCGGTCGTTGGCCGAAATGGTCGAATACCGACTTGGCAATGGGAAAAGTCACTCATGAATGCATGGCGCTGGGTTGCAATATGACGATGCGCGAACAGGTGTGCTTCTGCTTTGGCTACAGCGTGGCCGACATCGAGGCCGATCTGGCCGCCAATGGCCGTTCGACCATTCTGGAGTGGATTGCGGCCGAGAAGGCCGCCGGCGGATGCCAATGCGCTGCGAAAAATCCCAAGGGCCGTTGATGCCTGCCTGAAGTCCGCCAGGTGGCGGACGCCTGGATCAGGAAGCGGGGCGGATTTCCCGGCCTCTCGTAACGATGGTCAGGCAGCAGGCGCGTCGTCGATGGCAAGGACGTCGCCGGGCCGGGCATAGCGGAACAAGACGCTTCCCGGTCGAGTGAGGCGCTCGGCGTACTGCTCGATATATTCGACGTGCCCGCCCAGGTGCATGGGCGCGAAATAGCGGGGCGCAAGTTTTTCGAGCAGCTCCGGCGCGCCGGACAGGCTCCCCGGCAGCCTCGGGTCCATGTTGGTCAGGGCAAGGTCCAGCGGCCGCTTGGCCAGCCGGGCCAGCGCCCGCCGCCAGGACATGCCGACCGCCCGGTTGGCCGCCGCGCTGTTGCCCGGCCAGTCCCACAAGGCCAGATCCCCGCCGAAATAGACAGCGAGCCCCGCCACGTCGAGGCGGTAGGCCAGCCCCAGGTCGTTGCTCTCCAGGGCTTCGACCGTCATCCCCCCGACCTCCCGGATCATGTCCGGCTCCAGGACCACGGTGTCCGGCGGCAAAATGTCACCGTACAGATCGGCCACGTCGTCGGACACGACCAGGCGGCGCGAGGTCGCCCCGGTGGTCGCCGCGACGATGTTAGGGTCGAAATGGTCGTCGTGGCTGTGGGAGGCGATGACCGTCAGGTTGGAGCCGGCGATGTGCGCCGCCGCGACCCGGGCCGCCGCCTGGGGCAGATAACCGGAAGCGGGGTAGTCGAACAGCACGGTCCGGCCCCCCGCCTCCAGAACGAAGCAGTTGTGGTGGATATAGATGAGGCGCGCCGGCATGGCGGACGGCCTAGCGCCAGGCCCCGACAATACGGCGCGCGTCTTGTCGGGGCCTGGGGATGGTGTCGCGGACATTGGCCGGCCGCTGCGGCGCTGCGACGTTCACGGTCGCGCCGCTAGGCGATGTCCCACTGCGGCCCGGTCGGCGTATCCATGACCGTGACGCCAAGGCCGGCCAGCTCGTCGCGGATGGCATCGGAGCGGGCAAAGTCCTTGGACTTGCGGGCTTCCTGGCGCTCGGCCACAAGGCCATCCACCCGGGCGGCGTCGATGCCAAGGCGCGATAAGCGACTGGCCTTGAGCGCGGCCAGAAAGGCCGTCGCCTCCGTGCCGAACACGCCGAGCACCTCGGCCCAGGCGGCCAAGTCGGCCAGGATGCGGCGCAGCACGTCCGCCGTCTCGCGGCTTTTGCTGAGGGTCTTGTCGTCCATGAGCCGGCCGGCCAGGCGCACGACGCCAAAGACATGGCCCATGGCCTGGGCGGTGTTGAGGTCGTCGTCCATGGCGGCGGTGAAGCCTTCCTCGTGCCGGGCCAGTTCCTCGGCCACGTCGGCCGGGAGTTTCGTCTCGCTCCACTTGGCCCGGGTGAGGGACTGCTCCATTTGGGCTTTTGCGGCGTAGATGCGCTTGATGCCCTTTTCCGCCTCGTCCAGGCCCTGGTCGGAATAGTCCAGCGGGCTGCGGTACTGCGAGGAGAGCAGAAAAAAGCGCAGCACTTCCGGCAGATATCGGGCGTAGATGTCGCGGATGGTGACGAAGTTGCCAAGAGATTTGGACATTTTTTCGGTGTTGATGCGCACGAACCCGTTGTGCACCCAGTACCGGCAAAATTCCCCGCCGATGGCCGCCTCGCTCTGGGCGATCTCGTTTTCGTGATGCGGGAAGATCAGATCCTGGCCGCCGCCGTGGATGTCGATGGGCATGCCGAGCAGTTTCTCGCTCATGGCCGAGCACTCCAGGTGCCAGCCGGGCCGCCCCGGGCCGAACGGGCTTTCCCAGACCGGCTCGCCGGGCTTGGAAGCCTTCCACAAGGCGAAATCCAGCGGATCTTCCTTTTCCTCGCCCGGGGCCACGCGTGCGCCCGAACGCATGTCTTCCACGTCGCGCCCCGAGAGCTTGCCGTAGCCGGCAAAGGAGCGCACCCGGAAATAGACGTCGCCGGACGGCGTTCGGTAGGCATGGCCGCCGTCGATGAGGCGCTGGGCGAGCGCGGCCATCTCGCCGATATATTCCGTGGCCTTGGGCTCGGCGTCGGGGCGCAGGATGCCAAGCTTGTCCATGTCTTCGTAAAAGGCCGCGATGTAGCGCTCGGCGATCTCGGTAGAAGTCGCGCCTTCGCTGTTGGCCTTCTTGATGATCTTGTCGTCCACGTCGGTGAAGTTGCGCACGAACTTCACCTCGTTGCCGATGTGGCGCAAATAGCGCACGAGCACGTCGAAAACCACCGACGAGCGGGCGTGGCCGATGTGGCACAAGTCGTAGGCGGTGATCCCGCACACGTACATGGCCACCTTTCCCGGCACACGGGAAACGAACGGCTCCTTGCTCCGGGTCATGGTATTATACAGCTGCATCCTCGCCTCCCGTCAAAAGTCACCACCCTTTGCAAAGGGTGCGCGTAAAGTCAACCGGGGGGAGGAAACCCCGGGCCAAGCGGCCCGCAGCAACTGGAAGCCGTCCCATGTCCCCGATTTCCCCCAACAATGTCCAACGGGTGTCTCGCCACACCCCCGAAGACTACCCGCAATGTAGCGGTACCATTTGAAAAAACTAATTTTTCACAGCCAAGGGGTCCGGGGGGATTATCCCCCCGGCGGGGTGCAGGGGCAGCGCCCCTGCATTCCTACTCTACACAACGCCAGCCGGTGACCAGGGCGACGGCCTTGATGCCTTTTTTCTCGCCGGTAAACCCCAGCCCCTCTTCGGTGGTGGCCTTGAGGTTGACCTGCGATTTGTCCAAGGCGAGCAGCGCGGCCACGTTGACCCGGATGGCCTCGGCGTGGGGGCTGATTTTCGGGATCTGGGCGATGATCGTCAGGTCCACGTGGGTGATGGTCAGGCCCTGGGCTTTGGCCAGGAGCAGGGCTTCGCTTAAAAAAACGCCCGAGGCCATGTTGTCGAAATCGGGATTGCTGTCCGGAAAGAGCCGTCCGATGTCGCCGCCGGCCACACAGCCGAGCACGGCGTCGGTCAGGGCGTGCAGCAGCACGTCGCCGTCGGAGTGGGCCAGCACCTCTGGCGCGCCGAGGATAGGAAAGCCGCCGAGCTTCATGGGCCGGGCCGGCTGTTTGCCGGGCCGGGCCGGGTCGGCGTAGCGGTGCACGTCGTAGCCGTAGCCGGTCACGGGCCGGGGCTGGCTGGCGGCGACATCCAGCCGGGAAAGATCCTGGGGATGGGTGATTTTCATGTTTTCCGGGGCTCCGGGCACGGTAAAAACGGGCTGGCCCAGGTGTTCGACCAGGCTGGCGTCGTCGGTGACGTCGAACTCCGGGCTGGCATGTTCGAAGGCGGTAAGCAGCAGGGCGAGGTCGAAGCCTTGGGGCGTCTGCACGGCGGCCAGGGAGTCTCGGGGCAGGGTGGCGACCACCGTCTCCCCGGCGACTTCCTTGATGGTGTCGGTAACGGGCAGCACCGGAATGACGGCCTGGTGCCCGGCGGCCAGGGCGTCGGCCACCCGGCCGATGAGTCCGGCGTCGACAAAGGGCCGGGCCGCGTCGTGGACGAGCACTTGGCCGGCCTCCCGGGGCAGGGCGGCCAGGCCGTTTCGCACGGAATCCTGGCGGCGCGCCCCGCCGGCCGTGGTCAGCACCGGGATGCCGGGATGGGAGCGTGCAAGCAGCGCGGCCAGTTCCCGGGCGGCGTCGTCCAGGTCGACCGGCGGAAAAACGACCACCACCCCGGCCACGGCCGGAACCTTGGCGAACGCGACCAGGGCCTGCCAGTACAGCGGCCGGCCGGCGCAGGTGAGAAACTGTTTCTTGACGCCGCCCGAGGCCTCGGCCAGACGGGTGCCGGAGCCGGCGGCGAGCAGCACGGTCCACAGGGACACAGGGCATCCTTTGGTTTGAGGGAAATAAAGGGGAGTCGGCCGATAAGCCGGGTTTTGTTCCCCGGAAGATCCGGGGCGGCCATCATTCCTCTAGGACCGCAGTTGCCTGCGGCCTCAAGCAACCTACCCGAGGGCACGGCCGGGCCAGCCTTGACGCCCTCCTATTTGGTCTTGCTTCGAACGGGGCTTGCCGAGCTTGCCGTGTCGCCACGGCAACTGGTGGGCTCTTACCCCACCGTTTCACCCTTACCAACGCCTGGGCGTTGGCGGTTTGTTTTCTGTGGCGCTCTCCCGAGATCGCTCCCGCTGGACGTTATCCAGCGTCCTGCCCTGTGAAGCCCGGACTTTCCTCCCCGGGCCTTGCGGCCCGCGACGATAGCCTGTCCGACTCCCCGGCAACCTCATAAGGCCCTTTTGCCGCTGCGTCAAAGGGCTTGGCCGGATTGCCGCCTTGAGGGCCGGGCGCGGCGATGCTAGAAAGGCACAAGCGATGAAGTCGAATCCTCCGGAGGCCTCTGATGCGCCTGCTGCTTGCCCTGCTGCTCGTTTTGGGAACGGCCGATACGGTCCTGGCCACGGATTGGCGCTTTCTGGCCGCCCACGACGACCAGTCCGTGGCCCTGTACTACGACCGCCATTCGGTGCGCACCGCCGGCGCGGTCGTCAAGGTGCGGATCAAGCGGGTGTTTGCCGAGGACGAGGGGCGCGAGATTGCCGCCGAGCAGGGGTTTGCCGTGGGCGTGGCCTATGCCGTGGAGCGGGTGAGCCTGGACTGCGCCAACAAGCGCATTTCCCGGCAGCAGTCCGCCTGGATCGGCATCGATGGCAAGACCCTGGACCGGACCGTGGCCCCGACCCAGGGCTGGCGGGCCATGCGCCAGGGCGGTCTGGGCGAGGCCTTGTGCCGTGAGCTGGACTAGGGACGTCGCCGCGCACGGCGTTTTGGCCCGGGCGCGCCGAAAACCGGATCAGGCTCGAACCGCCAGCAAGCGGCCCAGGGTGGCCAGCAGGGCGGTGCGCCGCACGGGTTTGCTCAGATAGGCCGTGCAGCCGGCTTCCAGGCAGGCGATTTCGTCCTCGGGGAAGGCCCTGGCAGTGATGCAGACGATGGGCAGCGGCGGCCTGCCGGCCTCGTTTTCGTACGCGCGGATGGCCCGGGTGGCGGTTATGCCGTCCATGACCGGCATGACATGGTCCATGAGCACGAGGTCGATGCCGCCGGCCTTGACCCGTGTCAGCGCTTCCAGGCCGTTGCTCACTTCCTCCAGGACAACCGCCTCGTTTTCCAGAAAAAGCCGAACCACCTGTCGGTTGCCGTCGGAATCGTCGGCCAGGAGCAGCCGCCAGGGCTTGCCCCCGTTGTCCGGCAGGCCGGCGACGGTCTCCAGGCTCCGAGGGGCCTCGGCCGGCATGACGCCGCTGACGGCGGTCAGGCGCACCGTGGCCGTGACGGTCGTGCCCTGGCCCAGCGCGCTCTCGATGACCAGTTTGCCGCCCATGAGCTCGGCCAGACGCCTGGCGATGGCCAGTCCCAGACCTGTGCCGCCGCGATGGTTCGCGCCGGATTGGAAGAAATTGTCGCAGACCCGCTCAATGTCCTCGGGAGGGATGCCAATGCCTGTGTCGCTTATACGCAGACGCAGCAGGAAGTCGCCGCCCTCGAGGGGTTGGGAAGAGGCCGACAGGCGGATCTCGCCCTGCGAGGTGAATTTGCAGGCGTTGGCCAGCAGGTTGGCCAGAATCTGGGTCAGCCGGATGGGATCGCCGGACACCTGCCGGGGCAGGTCCGGGCCCAGGTCGCAGAAAAGCGGCACGTTCTTTTCCTCGGCCTGGGGGGTAAACACGGCGCATGTCTGGAAAAGAGCGCCGTGCAGATCGAAATTTTCCGGCGTCAGGGTCAGCTTGCCGGCTTCGAGCTTGGACAGGTCGAGGATGTCGTTGATGATGCGCATGAGGATCATGCCCGAGTGCTGGAAAATGTCCACATAGCGTTTCTGGCGCTGGGACAGACCGGTCTCGGCCAGCAGTTCGGCCATGCCCAGGATGGCGTTCATGGGCGTGCGGATTTCATGGCTCATGTTGGCCAGGAAATCGGATTTGGCCCGACTGGCCTGCTCGGCCCGCTCCCTGGCGGACACCAGTTCGCCTTCCAGCGCCTTGCGGTCGGTGATGTCGGCGATGAGCATGAGCAGACAACGCTTCTCGAAGGCGTCGATGATGGCGGCCGAGCACAGGCCGATGATGCGCCGCCCGTCAGCATGGCGAAAGACCAGCTCCAGGTTGGTCAGGGATTCCCGGTCGTTAAGTTGGCGCAGAATGTCGGCGCGGTCCTCGAAGCGCTCCCAGAAGCCCAGTTCCTGGGAGGAGCTGCCCACGGCCTGTTCGCCGGAGATGCCGGTGAGCTGTGTGAAGGCATCGTTGACGCGCAGCAGGCGGGAGGATTTTTCCTCGCTGATGGTGACGGCCAGGGGCGAGAAGGCAAAAATGGCGGAAAAGCTCATGCGGCTGCGATGCAGGGCTGCCTCGGCGGTTTTGCGTTCCTCGATTTCGTTTTCCAGGTCTGCGGTGCGCAGTCGGATGGTTTCCTCCAGCTCGCGCCGACGGCGCTCCATGGCGGCCACGCGCCAGTGGTAGCCCTGGTTGAGCAGGCTCAGGAAGACGGCGGCGACCATGCCGCGAAACCACCAGGTTCCCCAGAACGGCGGGGCGATGGTGATCGAAAGCGTCGCTCCCGTCTCGTTCCAGATACCGTCGTCGTTGGCCGCCAGCACGCGCAGGCGGTAGGTTCCGGGATCAAGGTTGGTATAGGTGGCGGTGTTGCCGGCGGTTGGTTCCGAGAAATCGGCGTCGAAACCCTCGAGCTTGTGGGAGAAGCGGTTGCGGGACGGGTCGGCGAAATCCAGGGCGGCGAAGGTGAAATTGAGGACATTGTCCTCGTGGCGCAGCCGCAGTTGGTCGGCCACAATTCGGTTGCCGGAATCCCGGTAGGGTTTGTTGCGAACGCTCAGGCCCGTGATGACCACCGGCGGGACATGGGGATTGGGGCGGACGCGGTCCGGGAAAAATGCGGTGAGACCGTTTATGCCGCCAAAAAACATCTCGCCGCCCGGACTTTTGGCAAAGGCGTTCATCCAGAATTCCAGCCCGGCCAGGCCGTCGCGTTCGGTGTAGTTGCGCACTTCCCCCGTTTTTGGGGTATAGCGGAAGAGCCCCCGGAAGGTGCTGCACCAGAGATTGCCCTGAGCGTCACGCAGCAGGCCCTGGATGCCGTCGTTTTGCAGCCCGTCGCCGGTGGTGATGCGTAGCGACCGGCCCGTCTCCGGGTTGAAATGGTTGAGGCCCGCATCGGTGCCGATCCACAACATGCCGGACGGTTCGACGAGGATCGGGGTCACGCGGTTGTTGGAAAGCGATTGCGGCACGTCCGGGCTGTGCTCCCAGTGCGTGAAGGTTTCCGTGGCACTGTCGAAGCGGTTGAGCCCATTGTTGGTGCCGATCCACAGGACGCCGCCCGGGGCCGGGGTGATGTGGCGCACGCGATTGTGGCTGATGCTTTGGGGGTTGTCGGGATTGTGGCGGTAGGTTTTGGCTTTGCCGGTTTCGGGGTTAAAGCGCACCAGCCCGCCGGAGCTGGTGCCGAGCCACAGCAGTCCGGACTCGTCCTCGGCGATCCACCAGATCTTGTTCTGGCCGATGCTCTCGGGGTCCTTGGGATCATTGCGGTAGTGCGTGAAGGCGTCGTGTTGCGGATCATAGCGATCCAGGCCCATGTCCGTGGTGCCGATCCAGAGCCGGCCCTTGCGGTCGATGTGCAGGCAGTTGATGCCGTCGTCGGCCAGGCTGTCGGGCTTCTCGGGATCGGTCCGAAAGACGGTGACCTCCCCGGTGCGGCGATCGAGGCGGTTGAGTCCATGGTAGCGGGTGCCGATCCAAAGCGTGTCGTCGTTGTCAACGGCCACGGCGCTGACGGCGCTGCCGGACAGACCGCCCGGCTGGCCCGGTCCGCCGCGGTAGGGCACGAAGACCTGGAAGGCGGGATTGTAGCGGCTCACGCCGCCGGAATAGGTGCCGAACCACAACAGGCCGCCGGCATCCTCCAGGGCGCACAGGACTTCGTTCTGGGACAGGCTTTCCGGGTCCATGGGAATGTTGACGGCCATGGCCGGGACGAGGCCGCCCGGCGCGCCCGGAGTCTGGCGCATGCGGGCCAGCCCTCGGTCGGTTCCGATAAAAAGCTCTCCCCGGGAATCCCGAAAGGCGAACCAGGTGGCCAGGCCGGGCAGGAAATGGTCCGTCCGCCCGTTGGCCAGATCGATACGGTAGGCGCCGTGGGTTTCCGTCAGAACCCACAGCGTGCCGGTCCCGTCGCGGTCGATGCCGTTGATGCGGACCTCGGCGGGCAGTTTCCCCAGCGCGCCCGGGAGCAGGGGCGTGGCCGCGCCGCTGTCGCCGGCCACGCGAAACACCGCCCGGCTGGTGGCGGCCAGGACGTCCCCATTGGTCGCGGGCCGCACGGCAATGATCCGGCCGGCGTCGGACTTGGAGTCCGGCCGGGGCAGGCTCGCCGGCAGCACGGTCCCGCTGGCCGGATCGATCCGGGCC
>JBKICS010000394.1:0-5379 GCA_046567015.1 Acidobacteriota bacterium
TCCCGGTGCGACAGCCCGAACAGCCGCCCTGGCCAAGCCGCGTCAGGACGCGCTCAAAATCGGGATAGGCGGCGAAAACCGGATCGAGCTGGCTGAAAAACGCCGCCCGCCGGCCAAAGCCGCCGAGTGCCCGGGCCAGATCCCGGGCCTGACGGCCGATGGGGCTGTCGGGATTGTCCAGGCAGCTGCCGCAGTCCAGCCCGCAGGGGGCGATGCGGCGCAACAGTTCGTCGGAATCCATGTCAGGGCTCCTTTCTCCGGTCGCCGGTCAGCGTATCCGGGCTCCGACTCCGCACGACCTTGTCTTGTGGGCGATCAAGCGGAGGCCGCGACCACGCCGCGTTTCCGGGCCGATGCCCGCCATGGCCCCAGCCAAGGGCCTTGGCGGCATGGCGCGGCCGCTCGCCGGCACCGCCAGGAACCCAGGCCGCCCCGGACGGCATCCGCCTTCACGCCTGATCGACGAATTAATTGTTAAGATATTGTAACCTGCAATTAAAGCCTTAGTATAGACTGGACAAGCATGAACTTGCCATGAGTAAGGATTCAGAGGGCAGACTTTCCAAAGGAACAGTCGGCAAGCTGTCTCAAGCCCCTGGAGAGAATCGGGTCAAAACAAAACCAGCAACAAGGAAAGCAACAAATATTCGACAACTCTTGGATATCTATCCACTATTTGTGCATACCCAGGAGAAGGCCATGAATGCCAAAGGGGCGACGTTATTATACGTCATTGGTGCTATTCTTGTTGTTGCAGCACTCTCCGCTGCAATACACTCCCAGTTCGCATCAACTCTTCATACGTCTCTTGAGGGCAACCGTTCCGACGCCGCCGGCTATGCCGCCTATTCCGGCATCAATTATGCTCGAACGCTCACCGATGCAAATCTGACCGCCCTCCATGACGCCGGGGCCACAGATTTCACCTTGGCCAGCGGATTGACCTTCCGACTCACCGTCGCGGCCAAGGACACCAGTACCGGAAAATACCCCGTTACGGTCCTCGGCACCGCCAACCCGGGAACATCCATTGTGTCCAACGCGCTCCTGACCGCCAACATAACGCCGGCATCATCGGGCGGCACCGGACAATCCGCCTACCCGGCGGTCAATTCGGGCAAGAGCGTCAAAGTGGCCGGGTACGTCGATGGAGATATCATCACGGAAACTGTGTCCCTCCAGGGGGGATCCACGGTCACCGGCTCCATCACCTCCACGTCGCCCACGGAAGACTTGATCATCACCGGAGGGGTCCATGTGGGCGGCTCGGGCAAATTCGTCTGTTCCAACGCCGACATCACCATCAGCGGCGGTTCCCAGGTCGTCAACGGCGACGTCTACGCCCAAGGCGACGTGCTGATTGACGGTGGGGCGACGATAAACGGCAATATTTTCGCCAAGGGCACCGTGACCATCGACGGCGGGGCCACGATCAACGGCAACGTCAACAGTCTGTCCACGGTCAGTTTTCAAAACGGCCGAATGGGAACAAGCACGACCAAGCGCTACATCTACGCCAGCGGCGCGGTCACCGTCACCGGCGGCTCGACCATCTACGTCGACGTCAACAGCCAGGACTCCATCGCCCTGCAAAACATCACCATCTACGGCAACATGTACGCCCCGAACGGGGTGACCACCACCCAATGGCAAACGCATCTTTACGGCAGCATCTTCGCGACCGCCACCGCGCCCACGGCCCCGGTGGCTTGCCCCACCTACACCCCGCCGACAGCGCCGACCTTTACCGCCACAAACCCCATCACCATCAACAACGCGATGACGATTACAGCCGGAAATTACTACTACACCACCTTCAGTACGGCCTGGACCAATATCTGTCTTGACGTCTCCGGCGGTGACATCAATATTTTTGTCTCGGGAAATGCCTCCAGCAACGCCACATTATACGTCAAGACAAGTACATCAGGGAACTGCTTTAACAGCAGCAACAAAATGGACAACATCGGCGAGACCTTCTACGCCGCTGCGGCCAAGGTCTTTCTCTACACCGGCGGCACCTTTACATTGGGCGGCGGCGTCGACTGGTTCGGCACGGTCCTGGCCTCGGGCAACATCTCCCCCGGCGGCGGCTCGTCGATCATCGGCTCGCTGCACTCCATAAGCGGGGCGGTCAACCCCAACAGCACCTGGTACGAAATCAAGTACGTCGGCTCCAACTATCTCAACACCCACTGACCATCCCCGGGCCAGCGCCACGAAAAAAGGCCGGATCGTCTCCGGCCTTTTGGCTTTTTGCAGTCTGTCGGCCCGGGCCGGGCTCACACGCCCATGATGTTGTAGCCGGAATCGACAAAGATCACTTCGCCGGTGGTGCCCGACGAGAGATCCGAGGCGAGGTAGAGGGCGCAACGGCCGATGTCTTCCAGGGTGATGTTGCGCCCCAGCGGCGACCGGTTCTCGATGGTTTCCAGAATGGTGCGAAAGCCGTGGATGGCCGAGGCGGCCATGGTCTTGACCGGGCC
This sequence comes from Acidobacteriota bacterium, assembly GCA_046567015.1. GTDB lineage: Bacteria > Desulfobacterota > Desulfovibrionia > Desulfovibrionales > Desulfovibrionaceae > Solidesulfovibrio. Next base: position 2,487 of record JBKICS010000394.1, read on the forward strand.
GGCGCTGATGGCGTTGATGCGAACGCCCCGCTTGCCGAGATCCACGGCCAGATAGCGCACGCTGGCCTCCAGGGCCGACTTGGCCACGCCCATGGCATTGTAGTTGGCTACCACCCGGCCGGCGCCGTAGTAGCTGAGCGTCATCACTGACGCGCCCGGGGCCAGGAGCGGCTCGAAGGCCCGACACAGGGCCACCAGCGAATAGGCCGACACGTCCAGGGCCACGCGAAAGCCCTCGCGGCTGGTGTCGATAAACCGTCCGGTCAGATCCTCGCGGTTGGCGTAGGCGATGGAATGGACCAGAGCGTCCACGCCGTCCCACTGCTCCCGGACGGTTCCGGCGGCGGCGGCGATTTCCTCGTCGCTGGACACGTTGCACTGGAAAATGAAATCGGCGTCCAGGGACGCAGCGATGGGCTCAATGCGCTTGCGGATGGGTTCGGCGGCATAGCCCAGGGCGAGCCTCGCCCCCTGCTCGCGCAGGGCCTTGGCAATGCCGTAGGCGATGCTGCGTTCGTTGACCACGCCGAACACCACGGCTTTTTTGTCCTGCATCAACATGCTCGGTTCTCCTTGTCGCGGGTCGCGCGACCGGCGGTCGCGCGACGCCTAGGGACGAATCTCGGTCTCGCGGATGATGCCGGTGAGCAGCAAATCCAGCACCCGGTCCACCCGGTCGCGGTCGGTGTCGTCGTAGAGATTGAGCCCGCCGAACACGCCGCTTTGCCGTGAGCGCACGGTCAAAAAGATGACCGCGCCGCCAAGCACGGCCACGACGGCCGTCAGATCGAGGGTTTCCGGCACTTCGCCGGTGACGGTCTCGAAAAATTCCAGGGCGGCCCGCACGCGCGGGTATTCCAGCAGCCGGGTGTAGCGGTTTCGCGACATGAGCTCCCAGGCCAAGATGTCCAGGGTGCGCGGCCGGGCGAGCAGCCCCCGGATGGTGGCCTTGAAATAATGGGCCAGTTGGGCCCGGGGCGGCATGGCGGCAAAACGCTCGGCCACGTCCTCGCGCAGCTCGTCCAGGGTCGGCCAGAAGGCGGCGGACTGCCCGAACGCCGTGACCATGTCGTCGAGATCCTGGAAATGGCGCAACACCACCGCCCGCTCGAGCCCCGCCGCCTTGGCCACCAGGTCCAGGGACAGCCCGTCGAATCCTTGCCGGGCGAGCAGATCGCCCAGGGATTCCAGCAATCGCTGGCGCACGGTGCGCGGCTTGCCGATGGGGATGACCTTGACCCCGGTCATGCGGGCATCCTCAGGCCCGCCGCGCCCGGACGAAGACGTCCACGGAAACCAGCAGGGCCAGGGCCATGATCGAACCGTCGCGAATGAAGGTGGCCGTGGAAATGCCGTCGTCGGCCTTGGTGGTGAAACAGCCGCACTGGGTGGCGATGCCCTTGTGCTGGGCCCAGGCCATGGCGGAGAGGAACACGGCCATCATGAGGCAGGCGGAAAGGGCCGCGCCCCGGGCCGCGAAGCCGGTTACAAGGCACATGCCCACCACCACCTCGATCCAGGGCAGGACCAAGGCCACGCCGGCCACGGCCGCGTCGGGCAGGATCTGGTAGTTGCGGATGATCTTGGCAAAGGCCAGGGGATCGACGATCTTGTCCCAGGCCGCGACCAGGAAAACGATGCCCAGGGCCATGCGGGCCAGGATACCAAGCATTCTCACGCGCCGCCCTCCGTGGGACCGCCGACGGTCAGCCAGCCTTCGAAACCGTCCGACATGATCGTGACATAGGGATAGCCGGCCGTACGCAGGGCCTCGGCCAGTTCCTTGCTCTTGTCGCACAAGAGATTGCCGCAGTAGACCACGATGCGGTCCTCGGCCGAGAGGCCCAGGGATTTGGCCGCCGCGTCCAGGTCGCCGTACATGGCTTCCTGGGGCAGGTTCTTGGCCCCGGCCACGTGGTGCATGGCGAATTCCCCGGCCGTGCGGGCGTCGATAAAGACCACGCCGGGCTTGCCGCGCATGGTCAGGGCCGCCCGGGCATCGATGGTTTCAAGGCCCCGCCGCAGAGCCTCGCGCTTGTCCAGGGCGGCAAAATCGACCACCCAGGGCACGGGTTCCGCCCGGGCCATGTTCATGGCCACGGCCAAACCGCCCCCGAGCAGGAGGATGACCGCCAACTCCAGCCACAGCGGCGGCAGCCACCGCGTCCCAACCTGCGCCATACGTTCCCGCCTTGACAAGATTTCCCGCCCACGAGCATATGCTTTGGGCACAAGGCCCAAGCTACCCTACCCGCTGGGCAAAACGCAACCCGTAACCCCGGAGACGCCCATGCCCGACGACGCCCGACAGGGCCCCATCGAAAACACTCCAGCTCAGGCCGTGCGCGCCCTGCTCGACGCCGCGCGTCCGGGCGAGGTGACGCTGCTCGATGTGCGGATGGAACCGGAATACGAGGAATTCCATCTGCCGGGGGCCAAGCTCGTCCCTCTGCCCGAGCTGCCCGACCGCCTGGGCGAAATCGACCGGAGCAAACCCGTGGTGGTCTACTGCCGTTCTGGGATGCGCAGCGCCGCCGCCGCCCGGCTCATGGCTTCGGCCGGCTTCCCGCGCATCGTCAACCTGCTCGGCGGAGCCATGGCCTGGCAGGGCGCGGCGGCGGTCGGCCCGCCGGACGCGGGCCTCACCCTGCTCTCGGGCGCGGAAACGCCGCGCCAGATCCTGCACGCGGCCCTGGGCATGGAAGCCGCCCTGGGCGCGTTTTACCAGAAACTGGCCGCCGCGGCCCAGGACGGCGACGCCGCCGCCACCTTCACCAGGCTGGCCGTTTTCGAGGACCGCCATCTGCACCACGTGCACAGCCTCTATGAGAAGGAAACCGGCGAAGCGTCCGATCTGGCCAGCCTGCTGGCGGCCACCGGCCCCGAACTCGAA
>JBKICS010000395.1:0-8611 GCA_046567015.1 Acidobacteriota bacterium
CCGGCCTCGGCCAGCCGGCGCGCCAGGGGGGGCAAGCCCCCGGTCGGCATGGGCCAGTACCCGTCCGCGACCACGCTTTCGGTTCCGAAGCGGTAGAGCCGAAAGGCCGTGGCCGTTTCGAGCAGCGTGGCCAGCCGCCCGCCATGGCAGGCCAGGCAAATACGGGGACGGAAGCAGGATGCGGGATCGGGCGAGCGGCTGGTTGGCATGGCGAAACCTCGGTTGGCGCTGAGCACAACCGATGCCATCCACACAAAAGCCCATGATTGCGGCTTGTTGACGGGAAAAACGTGTCAGGTGGGGATCAAAGCGGGCTTGAAATTCGCCCGGATTGCATTGTGCGGGCAAATTTTTCGCCCTGTTGGCGGCAGACGGCCCGGACCTGGGCCAGACGGGCGGCGAGTCGTCAGAAACATCCCGGAGAGCCGGCCCTTCGGGCGAATTTTTCGCCCAAGCGACCGGGAGGCTGGTCCCCGGCCGCCGAGGCATCTTCCCTCTTCCCGTCCACGGCCGCCGGAGCAGCGACTGTTCGCGCCACGCGCGTCCCGCCGACGCCCGGCCGGACTACCGCCCCCGCCCCAAACCCCTTACTCAACTTCTTCCAGTCGGGGGGTCCGGGGGCCTCAGGCCCCCGGCCGCCGGAGGCACTCTTCCGCTTTCTCTTCCTTCCTTCCTTATTCGTACCCCGGACCCTGGTCCAGGATGCGGCGCAGGGTGTCCTTGGTGATGCCGAGTTCCCGGCAGGTCTCCATGCGTTTGCCGCGGTTTCGGGCCAGGGCGGCCTGGGCGGCCTGGTGCTTGACGGCCCGCATGGTTCCCGAGGCGGCCACCGGCAGGGAGGTTTCCCGGGCCGGGAGCAGGTAGTCGGGCAGATCCGTAAGCCCGATCAGCCCCTGGCCGCGCAGGATGAAGGCGTATTCCAGGATGTTTTGCAGCTCCCGGACGTTGCCCGGGTAGTCATGGCGCAGCAAGCGCTTGAGCGCCGGCTCGGCCAGTCCGGACACGGCCTTGGCCTGCAGCAGGTTGAAGCGCTCGATGAAGGCGGCGGCCAGAAGCGGAATATCCTCGGGCCTCTCCCGCAAGGGGGGCAGGACGAGCCGGGCCACGCCCAGGCGATAGAACAGGTCGCGCCGAAATTCCCCGGCGGCGGCCATGGCGGCCAAATCCCGGTTGGTGGCGGCCACCACCCGGACGTCGGTAGTTCGGCTGGCGTCGGAGCCCAGCGGCTCGAAGGACTTTTCCTGGAGCACGCGCAGGAGCTTGACCTGCAAGGGCAGGGGCATGTCCCCGACCTCGTCGAGAAACAGCGTGCCGCCCCGGGCCGTCTCGAAGCGGCCCTTGCGCTCGGTCTTGGCGTCGGTAAACGCCCCCCGGGCATGGCCGAAGAGCTCGGATTCCAGCAGTTCGCCGGGGATGGCGGCGCAGTTGACGGCGATAAACGGTCCGTTGCGGCGGGAGCTCAGGTTGTGCAGCGCCCTGGCGAAAAGCTCCTTGCCCGTGCCGGATTCGCCCAGGAGCAACACCGGCGAGGGACTGGCCGCGATCTTGGGCAAAAGTGCCAGGGTCCGGGCGAGCCCCTTGTTTTTGGTGACGATGTCCTCAACGGTGCAGACCCCTTCGAGCTCCTTGCGCAGCCGGGTCAGGTCGGAGATGTCGCGAAAGGTCTCCACCCCGCCGACAATGCGGCCCGTCGCGTCGCGAAGCGGAGCGGCGCTGATGCTGACCGGCGCCTTGGTTCCGTCGGGGCGCACGATGAAGATGGACTGGTTGGACAGGGTCTTGTCCCCCTCGATGCAGGCCCGCAAGGCGCAGGATCCGTCGCACAGGCTCGAATGGAACACCTCCCAGCACTTGCGGCCCAGGGCCTTGGCCGGGGCGATGCCGGCCATGTCGCCGGCCGCCCGGTTGAAAAAGGTGATGTTCCAGTCCGTGTCCACGGTGAAGACGCCGTCGGCCAGGGACTCCATGATGGCTTCGCAGGGAATGTCTCGGGGCAGGGCCATGGGCAGTTCGCCTTTGCGTCCGACCGGCGGCGCGGACAGCAGGATATGCGGACATGCGGAACAACACCGCGAAAATCGTGAAGCAGGCGCTCGCGCGACCTCCAGGCGCGTCCCCCAGACGCGCCTTTTCGCGCATTGCGTACCGCAAGGATTGTATTGGCACAGGATTGCACCGGTTGCAAAGCGCTCCCTCGGAAACGGCCGACGGCTCCCATCTTTGGCCGACCGGCTGGCGCCACCCGGCTAAAGGGTCAGTCCGAATATCAATATCGAATTGGTATGATATGTTGCCACGAGGTAAAACGCTGCTCCGTATGCGCTTTTCCATGCATCACCTGCCGCATGCCTCGTAAAAAATCGTCCGCAGGTCTTGCGCCAGAGATATCAATCATGTAAACAATGGACGCAATAGGCCAAGCCGCGTGCAACCTGTCGCCCTGCGACCATGACGCCCGTGTCGCGGCGTCTCCGTGGTCGGCGTCGCGACCAGGATCGGCCGACGCCGCGTCTGTCGTTTCGTCGTCAACAACTGACCAGGAGAAACACCCATGCGAATCCGTATCGCCCTTGCCTCCGTCCTGCTCGTCTGCTGTCTGCTTCCCGGCCTGGCCCTGGGGCAGGACAAAGCCCCGGCCGATATGGGCCATGGCCACGGGGCGGCCGCTGCCGCCGCCATGCACCAGGACACCAAGGACCATGCCTCCTGTCCGCTTTGCGGCATGGACCGGGAGAAATTCGCCCATTCGCGCATGCTCCTCGAATACAGCGACGGCACGGTTTTTCCGGCCTGCTCCCTGCACTGCGCGGTCCTGGACATGGCCATAAACCTGGACAAGACCCCAGCCAAGATCCTGGTTGGCGACTACAAGACCAAGGAACTCATCGACGCGGAAAAGGCCTTCTGGGTGATCGGCGGCGACCAGATGGGCGTCATGTCCAAGCGGGCCAAGTGGGCGTTTGGCGACAAGGCCGAGGCCGAGGCTTACGTCAAGGCCCATGGCGGACAAGTGGCGGACTTCGACGCGGCCATCAAGGCGGCCTTTGAGGATATGGCGGCCGACACCATCATGATCCGGGAAAAGCGCAAGATGATGCACATGAAGATGCAGCATCCGTCCTAGCGTGGCGTCCCTCAAAAAATACGATACTCTTTTTGAGGAAAACTCCTATTCCAGATAGGTTCTAGAAAACACGGAGAGACTCTCTTCGAGGATGCGACACGAGAGGCTTCCGCCCGAGGTCGCAGGCAGCGCGCCGACGGGGACTGGCCCCGCGAGCTTGCCGCCTGCCTTGAAGTTTCCAGCCCTCGCGACCGACTGCGGTCGCGAGGGCTTTTTCCCCTCTCGCCGGCCTTGGCAGGGACGACCTGCCCCTATCCAACCGCCAGCTTGACCAGCGTGTTTATGGCCCCGGGCCAGACGGTGTCGATGGTCATGAGCAGTGTGAGCGCAATGAGCGCCGCCACGGTCACCCAGGCCACGGTGTTAAACACCGGCCCGTTGACGAATTTGCCCATGAGCCGCTTGTTGTTGATCAAAAGCAGCATGAGGATCAGGACAAACGGCAGCACCACGCCGTTGACCACCTGGGACACGTACATGACGAACATGAGCGGCATGCCCGGGATGAGGATGGTGGCCGCGCCGATGACGACGCTTATGGTGAAGAGCCAGAAGAATTCCGGGGCCCGGCGGAAGTCCTTGTCGATGCCCAGTTCCCAGCCCATGGCCTCGCAGATGTAATAGGCGGTGGACAGCGGCAGGATGCCGGCGGCGAAAAGCGAAGCGTTAATCAGGCCCACGCCGAAGAGCCAGGAGGCGTATTGGCCGACCAGGGGCCGCAGCGCCATGGCCGCGTCGGCCGCCGTCTCGATGGGCAGCCCGTGCCGATGGATGGAGGCGGCGCAGGCCACCACGATAAAAAGGGCCACGACCACGGCCAGGATGCAGCCGACCACGACGTCCAGCCGGGTGAAGGCGTAGTTCTCGGCGGTGATGCCCTTCTCCACCACGGCGGCCTGCTGGTAGAACTGCATCCACGGGGCGATGGTGGTGCCTATAAGCGCGATCATCATGGCGACATAGTCCCCGTCGGCCCGGAAGGTGGGGGTGACCGACGCCCGGGCCACCTCGCCCCAGGGCACGTCGGCGGACAGCGCGGCCAGGGGATAGACCAGATAGACCACGCAGACGATGAGAAACACCCGCTCCACGATGCGGTACGAGCCCTTGACGATGAGCAGCCAGACCAGGGCCGCGGCCAGGGGCACGGAGATGAACTTCGTGACCCCGAACAGCTCCAGGCCGGCGGCGATGCCGGCGAATTCCGAGATGGTGTTGCCGAGGTTGGTCAGAAACAGCGCGATCATGATGTAAAAGGTGATGCGCAGGCCAAAGGACTCGCGGATGAGGTCGGACAGGCCCTTGCCGGTCACCGCGCCCATGCGGGCGCACATTTCCTGGATGACCACCAGCGACACCGTGGTGGGAAGCAGCATCCACAGCAGCGAATAGCCGTAGCGCGCCCCGGCCAGGGAATACGTGGTGATGCCGCCGGCGTCGTTGTCCACGTTGGCGGTGATGATGCCCGGCCCGAGCAGGGCGAAAAAGAGCAGGACGTTCTTGCGGGAGAATTTCTTGAAAAACGGCATGACGACCTCGAAGCCTAATGCGCGGCGAACCGCGTGCGGGTGACGGATTCGGGCAGGTACAGTTCGATGACCGCATCCGCCGGCACGATGCCGACCATATGCCCGGCCTCGAACACGGGCACGGCCAGCAGATTGTACTTGAAAAGCACTTCCATGACCTTGGCCGGCGAATCCTGGACCTCCACGGACTTGAGCCCCACGGTCATGATCTCGGCCACCGGGGTCTTGGGCGGCGACAGCAGCAGCCGCTTGAGCGTCACCACCCCAAGGGGCGTCTCATCGGCCCGGATCACGTAAATATAATAGATATTTTCGATCTCCGCTCCGACCAGGCGAATGTAGGCCAGGGCCTCCTCGGCGGTCATGGCCGGGGGCACGGAGGCGAACATGTTGTTCATGAGGCCGCCGGCCGTGTCGTCCTCGTGTTCGAGCAGTTCCTGGACCATCTCGGCGTCGTCGGCGTCCATGAGGCCAAGCAGTTCCCGGGCCTTTTCCTCGGGCAGGTCGCCGAGCAGGTCGGCGGCCTCGTCCGGTTCCATTTCCTCCAGGATGTCCGAGGCCATTTCGCTGTCGAGCTGGCTGATGACCCGGCCGCCGAGTTCGGGATCGAGTTCGCCGATGGCCTCGCCCACGGTTTCGGGATCGAGCGCCCCGATGACCGTGCCGGCCTCCTTGTGGGGCAGCTGGGTCAGGATCTCGGCGATGTCGGCCGGGTGCATGTCGCTTAAGCGTTCGCGGGCCACGGTCAGCGTCAGCTTGTCGGCGTTGGGGTCGAGCTGGGCCACGAAACGCCAGTCGATCTCCCGGCTGGGCAGATGCATGCCGCACATGCCGGCCAGCCAGTTCCAGAAGCGCAGTTGGCCCAGGCGACGGGCCATGCCGCGCAGGCCCACGTCCACGGCCTCGATAAACAGGCTGGTTCCCCGGGAGCGCAGCTTGAGGTCGTTGACCCGCACCACCTTGGCCCCGTCCACGTCCACGATCTGGCGGTCCAGGATGTCTCGGCGCAACCGGATGTCGGCCGTGTCGCCCAGTTCGGGCCGGCCGTCCGCCTGGTCGGCCGGCTCGGCGAGGCCGGTCAGGTCGGCCGAGACCACCACCGGCGTGAAAAGATTGACGCAGCTCCAGGGCACGAACCGGCGTTTGCCGGCGCGGTGGATGAAAAGCCCGGAAACCACGGGCAGGGTTTCGCCGGGAACCAATCCCAGATCGTCAAGACGGCCGAGTTCGACCCCGGACGGGTCGATGACCGGCCGGCCGAGCACGGCGCTGACATAGACTTCGCTCATGACCAAGCCTCCCCCGGGGCGGTGGCGCGGCGCGGGCCGGCCGAAAACCGCCAGGGTTTGCGCCGACGGACGTGTCAGGCGGTCCGCCGGTGCGACAAGACGCAAAAAAACCAGGAGACGATGCGCGGCTCTCGCCGCGTCAAGGCCCTACGACGCGGGCAGGGGACTGGATGAGGGAGGTTCCTTGGCGGTGTCGGCGCAGACGACGCAGAGCCGACGGGAGACGGGGAAAAGCACGGCCGCGCCAAAGCGGATGCCGGCGCGGTGGGAAAGCCCTGAGGCGAAAATTTCGGACCCGATGAAGGACGTGTTCATCTGGCGCCTCCTTGTGCCGCCGCCTGCCGGCGGACGTCGGCCAAACGCCCAGGTCTGGGGCTTGGCCGGAGGCGGCAGGAGGCGTTATCGCGTAACGGTCAGCATGTAAGCCTGAAGGGAGAAGCGACTACTACTGTACGGCTCGTCCATTATTTCCTCAAAAGGTTCCATGATTTGTTGGATGGTGTATGCTTCCCCGCCAGGCTTGTCAACGCCTGCGTGCCCCGACCGCGACAGCCAGGCAAAATCAATGGCGGCGCGAGGTTGCCCGCCGCCCCCGGCTGCCGTATGGTCGGCGCACACCGCCCGAAAACGGAGGCGATCTCCATGGCCGACCACGCCGTCAGGCAATACCTGACGTTTACCCTGTGCGGCGAGTGTTTCGCCCTGCCCTCGCTGCTCGTGTCCGAAGTGCTCGACGCGCCGTACGTGACCTGGGTGCCCCTGGCCCCGGGGCATCTGCGCGGGGTCATCAACCTGCGCGGCAACGCGGCCACGGTGGTGGACCTGGGCCGCAAGCTCGAACTCGATCCCGGCGACCGGCCGCCCAGCTGCCTCATCATCGTCGAGCGCGACTACGACGGCGACCGCCTGCCCATCGCCGCCCTGGCCGACGCCGTGCACGAGGTGGTGGACATCGACACGGCCGACATCGCCCCGCCGCCGGACATGGGCCTGTCCGTGCCCACCCGCTTCGTGCAGGGCCTGGCCCGGCTGGAGGAGACGTTTATCGTGCTCCTGGACGCCGACCGGCTGTTCTCGCTGGAAGAGATGGCCGGCGGCGACGGGGAACCGTAGGCCGGAGACGAAGCAAGAAGAAAAGGCGGAAGAGGCCTCCGGCGGCCGGGGGCCTGAGGCCCCCGGACCCCCCAACGGGAAGAAGTTGTAAAGGGGTCTTGGCGGGGATTGGTCATAGGTTAGGTGCGCCTCATTTCACTGGGGGATAGAGGCGGGCGTAGACCATGGCATTGGTGGTGATGCGCCGCACGTAGTCCCGGGTTTCGGTGTAGGGGATCAATTCGATAAAGAGTTCCTCGCCCAGGGAGCCGAAGCCGGCGTTCCAGACCGCCACCCGGTTCTGGCCGGCATTGTACGAGGCCAAGGCCGCGGCCAGGGAACCCTCCTGGGCCAGACGCTCCCGGAAAAAAGCCACGCCGAGCCGGATGTTGACCACCGGACTGAACAGGTCGGACCGCTGCGGCCGGATGCCGATTTTCTTGCCGATGGCCTTGGCCGTCTCGGGCATGAGCTGCATGAGCCCCACCGCCCCGACCCCGGACACGGCCTTGGGATCGAAAAAACTCTCCTGCCGGATAAGCGAATAGATGATGTCGGGATCGATGCCCGAGCCGGCCAGGGCGGTGGTCACCTCGCCGCCGTAGGCCCGGGGATAAAGCGCGTCGCGAAGCGGCCCCAGTTCCGCCGGCGTGCCGCGCAGCAGACAGGCCCCGAAGGTCCGCCAGGCCGTGCGCATGGCCGCCGTGCGCCGTCCGCCCTCCATGGCCGCGCGAATGTGGGCCAGGGCCAGGTCGGCCCGGCCCGGGGCGGCCTTGGCGGCGAATTCCAGCTCCATCTCGGCCAGGGCAGGCAAGCCGGCGTCGGACAGGGCATAGGCCTTGCCAAGGCTCGCCGCCGCCTCGGGCGAAGGCGGCTCGGCCACGTCCGGGCAGCGCGGTGAAGCGGCCGGAACCCCGGCCACCACCGTATCCCGGGCGTCGCCGGCCCCGGCCAGAGCCGCCGCCGCCCGGCCGCCGTAATAGGAGTTGGGTCTGCCCCCCGCCACCTCCATCCAGACCGAGGCCGCCTCCGTGCCCCGCCCCAGCCCGGCCAGGGCCTTGCCCCGCCAATAGCGGGCCCCATCAGCCCAGTCGTCCTCGGGAAAACGAGCGGCAAAGGCGGCCAGCTCGGCCTCGGCCCCGCCGAGATCCCCGGTCACGTAGCGCAACACGGCGGCCAGGGACGCGCCCTGGGCCGCCGCCTCCGGCGGCACGGCCAGACCTTTCAAGTGCCCGGCCGCCTCCAGGGCCTCGGCAAACTTGCCGCGCTCGGCCAGAATCAAGGCGAGGTGGCGGGCCGCCACCTCGCGCAGCGGATCGTCGCGCACCGGCGCGGCCAACACCTCGCGCAACAGCGACGCCGCCCGGTCGCTGTCCTCGGCGTCAAGCGACCGCCACAGGCACCGGGCCTGGTGGTAACGGGCCCAACCGGCCAGGACAGTGGCCGGATCGGCGGCCACGGCCCGCTCAAAGGCCTCATAGGCGGCCTTGGGCTTGCGCAGCCGGAAAAGCGCCTTGCCGCGCACATAGGCGGCCCGGGCGGCCTGGCCCGGGGTCCAGCCCGACGGCGCGGCCTCG
>JBKICS010000396.1:0-6916 GCA_046567015.1 Acidobacteriota bacterium
CCGGCCCCCGCCCCAAACCCCTTTAAAACTTCTTCCCGTTGGGGGGTCCGGGGGCCTCAGGCCCCCGGCCGCCGGAGGCATTCTTAATTCTTAAAACCTCACGCTACACGCGCTGCCCGCCGGCGTCCAAACGGCAACCGGGCGCGCAGGTCGGACCAGACTTCGCGGGGCGTGGGTTCGTCGCTGGGGACGCCCATGGCCACGGCCTGGGGGGCTTTGCCGGCGGCGGCCAGATTGGCGATGGCCGTGGCGACATCGGACGCCTGGTCGGCGTCCAAACGCACGGTCAGGAGCACGGCGTCGGCGTGGCGGGCCAGGGAGCAGGCGTCGCCGCTTTGGCTGGCCGGTGCGGCGGCCAGCAGCACCACGTCGAAGCGCCGCGTCAGGCCGTCGAGCAGCCCGGCCACGGCCGGGCTGTCCAGCAGCCGGTCGGCGGCTTCCTGGGTAAGCTTCGCCTCGCCGGCCGGCAGGATAAAAAGGCCCGGCTCTTCGCTTGGCAGGGTCACGGCGTCGCGAAAGACCTTGCCGCCCACGGCCTCGGCCAGCCCCGGCCCAAGCGGCAAGTCGGCGCGGGCATGGAGCGTGGGATTGGTCAGCCCGCCGTCCACGGCCACCACTGAGCGCCCCGAGCGGGCCAGGGATTTGCCCAGTCCCAGGGTCAGATCCATGGCGTCGGCCGGGCCGGGGGTGGCCTCGACCAGCAGCACCAGCCGGGGCGGGATGCCGGTGAGCGGGAAAAGGGCGTCGCGCAGCCGGCGAAATGCCTGGGACTGCCCGGCTCCGGCGCGTCTGGGCACGGCGACGAGCACCGGCGCGCCCAGGGCGGCCACGGCGGCGGCATTGCCTACGGACATGTCGGCGTAGGCGGCCAAAAGGGCGGCGCACATGGCCAGAAAGCTTCCCAGCACGATGCCGACCGCCAGCATCAGGGTCAGCTTGGGCCGCATGTAGTCGTCGATCTTGCCCGGCATGGTCGCCGGCTCCACCACGTGGGAAATGGACAGGTCCAGGGCCTGGCCGGCCACGGCGGACGTATAGAGCTGATTGAGGTTGGACATGAACACTTCGCCGGCCGTCACCCGGGCCTTGGCCAAGGCGGCGGCGGCGGCCCGGTCCGGGAAGGCCCGGATCTGGTCCTCGAGAGCCCCGAGCAGCGTGCCGAAAGCGGCGTCCTGGCTCTCGTAGCCGGCGATCTGGGCGGCGTATTCGGCCGAACGATCGTTTAAGTAGCTGTAGGTCTGGTCGGTGGAGATGGTTTCCGAGCCGAAGATTTTTTGCGATTCGCCCTTGATCAGCCGCTTGGCCTCCTCGATCTTGCCCTCGATCTCCTTGACCTGGGGGTGCTCCGGGGTCATGCGCGACTTGGCCACGGCCAGATCCATGTACAGGTCGCGCAGGGTGAGCTTTATGGCGTCAACCAACGACGAACGCTGGACGTTTTCGGCGGTCTTGCGGAATTCCGGCCGCTTGGTCAGCTGGGTCTTGACGTTGGCCAGCATGCCCTGGGCCTTGAGCAGGTCGAGGCGGTTGGAATCACGTGAGCCGGCCAGGGTGAAATAGCGCGTGAGGAGTTGCTCGGCCTCGGTATCGAGATTGACGATTTTTTCGCGCTGCTGCACCTGCCCCTGTTCGGCCAGGGCCTGTTCGAAATCCGCCTTGGCCCGGGGCAATTCCTTGGCCACGGCTTTCGCCAACTCGCGGCATTCGCCCTGGCGCATGGCCGTTTCCCGCTCGATAAACGATTTGGCGGCGGTGTTGACGAGCTCCATGGCCAGTTCCATGGAGTCGGCGGAGCTGGTGAATTCCAGGATGTCGGCGTCTTCCATCATGGCCGCCTTGAGGTAGGGCCGGGGAAAGATGATATGAACCAGGGACTTGTTGGTCAGTTCCTCGTAGGTCATGTCGCGGCGGCCGAAATGGGGCAGGAAATGGTCGGTCAAAAGCCGCACGAAGGGGATGAACTCGATGATCTGCAACGATTTGCGTTTGCGGGTGAGCTGGAGTTCCTTGATGACCGGAGTCACCACCGGCACGGTGGCGGCCAGATCCTCGTAGGTGGCCCGCTCGGCGTCGGTAAGCGACGTTGCGCCCATGCTGGCGGTATCGAGCGAGATGCGCGAAAGCAGGGTGGCCTTGTTGGAGGAATGGTAGAGATAGACCTTGGCCGAGGACACGTACTGGGTTTCGCACAAAAGGGTCAGGGCGGCCAGACCGCCGGCCACCACGGCAAAGACCAGGAACATCAGCCGGCGGCGACGCCACAGCAGACGCAGAAGTTGGCGTAATTCCATATTATTGGACCGAGACCACGCCGCCCTGCTGGTTGCCGAGGTATTCTCCGGCGACTGGCTGGCTTTGCTGGATGACGGTGGTGGTTTGGCTGACCGGGCCCCGGGTCAGGTCGTTTATGGCGTCGCGCAACTGGGGCAGGAAGATGATCAGGCGCTCGGTGTTGATAAAGGCGTTGACCACGGCGTTCATGTGGTTGAGGAATTCGTCGATGTTGGCCCAGGCGCTCTTGGGCACGTAGAGCACGTCGCCGCCTTCGAGATAGCGGTCAAAGCCGGCCGTGCCCTTGCCAACCGAGGTTCCAAGCTTCATATCCAGGATATAGGCCTTGGGCGCCTCGGAATCGAGGGCCCGAAACAGCACCACCGTGGACTGTCCGGCGCTCTCGGTAAAGCCGCCGGCCCGGGCGATGGCCTCGAAAAGCGCGATGTCGTGGTCCACCGGCACCACCCCCTGGGATTTGACCTCGCCCAGGACCAGGGCGGTCTGGCTGCGGATGGTCGAAGCCGTCACCGTGACCTGCGGATCAACCAGATATTTGGCGTAGGCCCGGGTCAGCTCGGTCCGCAGCTCGGACACGGTGTGTCCGCCGGCCGGGATCTCGCCCACCAGCGGCAACTGGATGCGGCCGGCCTCGTCCACCCGGACCGTGGTTTTGAGGTCCTCCTGACGCCAGACCGCCACGCTCAGTTCGTCGCCGTAGCCGAGCATCGCCCGTCTGGCCGGCAAATCGGCCGAACGGGCTTCGGGGCGGGTTTTGGAGGAGGCCACGGCCGGCGGCGGAGCCGTGGGGCGGGCACAGGCAGTGATGCTCAAGGCCGCGGCCAGGCACAAGAGCAGGGCGCCGCGGCGGGAAAAGGGGCGTACGGGCATGGCGTTCCTTGGGCTTCTCGGTATCGATCACGCCCAAGTAAGTGATTTCAGCCTCGATCGCAAGGCAGGCCCCGCCGCGTTGTGGTCCGGCGCGAACTGGTGTATGGGCTAGCCGCGAAACGCCCGCTGGCGCAACCTCAACGCGTCGCGGCAGCGATGCCGACGACCGTCCGCCCCCGACATACCATGACAAACCGCACATCCATACTTTCCCTGGCCGCGGCCGCCATCCTCCTGACCGCCGCCATGGCCCGGGCCGAGACCCTGACCTTTCTCGGCAAATCGTATTGTCCTATCAAATATGAAATCAACTGGCCTTTTGTGACCAAGGCCAAGAAAGGACCCACCCAGGGCTCCGGGATTCAGGCCAACGTCTACGAGCTGCCCAAGGAAAGCTACGAGGAGAAATCCGCCGTGGAGCTGGGCTCGGACATGCGCCGCCTGCGCATCCTGACCGCGCCGGTGCATGTCGGCCAGCACGTCAGCGAAGACCAGTCCCTGGTGACCTACGAGCTGCCCCTGGAAAACCTCATGGTGGAAAAGGAAGGCCTGTCCCGGGCCAAGCTCAACGCTCTGGAACACGGCATGGCCTCGGTGCAGTACCGCCTGGCCTGGCTCGAGGCCCACCAGGAGGATCTGAAGAACATGGCCGGGCAGCAGGCCGTGGCCCCCAACACCGTGCGCTCCAATGCCCAGGACATCGAAGCCCTGCTCCTGCAGCGCGACTATCTGGCCCAGGAGATCGAACTGGCCAAGCAGCGCTATGACAATGCCGTGATCATCGCCCAATCCAAGTTCGGCAAGAATCTGGATCTCCACAAACTCCCCCGCGAGGGCAGCATCCGCTCGCCTTCCGAGGGGTACGTGCTGTGGGTCAACTCCAGCCTCGTGCCCGGCATGGCCTTTACCAAGCAGGCCACCCTGCTCACCGTGGGCAAGCTCGACCCCATGATCATCCGGGCCTCGGTCCACGAAATCGCCGTGCAAAAGCTCAAGGTCGGCGATCAGGCCACCGTGGTCTTCCACGCCTGGCCCGGCGAAACCTTCAAGACCACGGTCTCCAAGATCGACTATGTGGCCCAGCCGGCCATGCTGCAACAGCCGTCCTTCTACGCAATCGAGCTGACCCTGCCCAATCCCGACCTGCGCATCAAGGAAGGCATGCGCTGCGACGTCACCGTCACACTCAACTGACATCGGAAAGACATGCGCCACATCGTCCTGGCCATCGCGGCCAACTGCCTGGTCTTTGCCGGAGTGGGCCTGGGCCCCATGGCCCTACTTGCCCCCCGCCTCGGTCTGCTCGCCGTGCTGGCCCTGGCCCCGGCGGCCGGTTACGCGCTATACTCCGTGGCGCTCACCTGCTTGCTGCTCCAGGAAGGCACGGCCGGCGCGGCCGCCTGGCCCCTGGCCGGCGTGCTCTGCGCCGTCTCGGCCGGCTGCCTGGCTTATGCCTGGCCGAGCGTACGGGCGCGCTTGCCCGGCGTGTCGGGCCGGCGGGCCGTGGCCGGCCTGGTCGGGCTGACCCTGTGCCTGGGGCTGCTGACGGCCCCCCTGGCCGCCGGCAACAAAGGCTACGGCATCTTTCGCGGCAACGCTTCGGATTCGTTCATCTACATGTTCCTGGCCCGCTACTTCGACGAACACCCCCGGGCCTGGGCCTTTTCCCTGACCGAAGACGACATCAAGGCCGCCGCCCCCATGCTCGGCCCGTCGCGCTCCATGTTAAACATCCGCTGGACCTCCGGGGCCATGCTCACGGCCTGCGCCCGGCTCGGCGGCATGAACATCCTCGATTTCCAATACCCCTTCACCCTGGTCAGCTACGTGCTCTTTTTCGCCGCCCTGCTTCCCTTCCTGGCCGCCATGGGGCTGTCGGCCACGGCCGCCGCCGTGTCCGCCCTGGCCCTGACCACGGGCTTTTACGGCCAGCTCGTGCTCGATATCCGGGCCTTTTCCCAGATCAACACCCTGGCCCTGGTCATCTTGCTGGCCACTGTCCTGTCCCTGCCGACGCCGGCCAGCCGGGGCGGAGCCGTGCGCCGGATCGTGCTCCTCGCACTCTGCTATCTATCGACTTTCGTCAATTATACCGAGATATTCCCCATGATCTTCGGGGCGGCGGCGGCGTATTTGACGGCCAAGGCCATGCTGTCCCGCCTGACCCTACGGGAAGCCGGCATCCAGGTCGCGGGGTTCGTTTTGGGCATGGCCGCCACCTGGCCGGTGCGCTTTCTGTTCGCGCACATGCTGGCCCAGATCCATTTCACGGAGACCGCGCCCCAGCTTTGGAGCGACGCCTATTTCTCCTGGCTGTTTTACAACGTGCCGGCCGGCATCTTCGGCTTGCCGCTGCTGGAAAACGGGTTTTCCCGGTTGCCGGGCTGGGCCTTCCTGGACTGGCCGGGCTGGCTGGTCACCACCCTGGCCTACGGGCTTGGCGCGCTCTTTCTGCTGGGGGCCGTGCGGGCCCTGGCCGACCGGGAGCGCGACGCCCCCCTGGCCGCCCTGACCTTCGCCGCCGCCTCCCTGGCCGCGTTCGCCCTGTTCTGCTTCAAGGACACCCCCTGGGTGGCCGGCAAGGGCCTGTCCTATTTCTATCCGGCCATCGCCGCCCTGGTGCTCTACGCCGCCCTGGCCCGCCCGGCCGGCCGGCCGCGCCTGCCCCGGTGGCTGGCCGGCCTGGGCACGGTGCTGGCGGTGGTGTTCCTGCTCAGCCAGCTCACCGCCGCCGGCCTGCGGCCAGCCTATGCCAGCCGGGACATCGACTACCCCCGCTACGTGCGCAATCACGGCCGCTACCGCACCATCGACTGCGAACTGGCTCCCATCAAGGCCGCCCTGGCCAAGGCCAAGGCCGACAAGGTCGCGGTGTGCTCGGCCGACTCCTGGAAATGGGCCTTCCTGGGCCTGTCCCTGGACGGGGCCTATCAGGTGACCATGCCGGAAACCTTGGCCCACGGCCCGGCCGAGGAAACCGTGTTCGTGGCCCTGGACCGGCCCGCCACCGGCGCGCCGGCCGAGCTCGCCCCCTATCTGGCCGCCGAGAATGCCACCTTCGCCCTGTACCGCCTGCCCCGAAGCCTGCTGGCCACCCTGGTCCCGACCCTGACCTGCGAAACCATCCCCTACTAATCGCCAAGGATATTCCATGTCATCCAAGCGCCATGTCTGCCCGGTCTGCGGCCGCATCGCCGCCCCTCGCGTCGTCTTCCCGGAGTTCACGGTCATGGCCTGCCCGGGTTGCCGCCACGAATTCACCCCGGAACTGCCCCGGGGCGCGGCCGAAACCTATGATCCGGCCTACTTCCAGAAGTCCCATGCCAACTGGTTCGCCAATCCCGACACCGCGCTGTTCGCGGAACTGGCCGATGCCATCGGCCGAAACGGCGGCCGGGACGCGCGCGTCATCGACGTCGGCTGCGGCAACGGCGCGTTCCTCGATTTCCTGCGCCAGCGCGGCTTCACCAACCTGACCGGCCTGGACATCATTCCCCAGACCCTGCCCGCGCCCATCCGCTACCTGGAAACCCCCATCGAGGACTATGCCGGCGGCGAGACCTTCGACGCGGTTGTCTCCCTGGCCAACGTCGAACACCTGGCCGACCCCCGGGCCGCCCTGGCCGCCCTGGCCCGGCTGGCCGCGCCGGGCGGACTGGTCGCGGTCTATACCGTGGTAAACGGCTCGCTGCTCTACAGCGCGGCCAAGCTGCTGGCCGATTGCGGCGTCCCCTTCGCCGCCAGACGCCTCTAC
>JBKICS010000397.1:0-2951 GCA_046567015.1 Acidobacteriota bacterium
ACGGCCACCGCGACTGCGGCGTGGTCATGGAACCGGCCGCGGCCAAGGCCCTGGGCGGGATTTGCCCCAAATGCGGCAAGCCGCTCACCCTGGGGGTGCTCCACCGGGTGCTGGACCTGGCCGACCGCAGCGAACCGCTGCGCCCGGACGGCGCGGCCGGATTCACTTCGCTTATTCCCCTGGACGAGGTGGCCGGGGAGGTGCTCGGCGTCGGGCCCAAGACCGGCAAGGTGCGCACCCTGCTTGGCGCGCTCTTCGCCCGCTTCGGCACGGAGCTGGCCGTCCTGCGCGACGTGCCGGCCGAGGATCTGCGCCGGGTCAGCCCCGCCCTGGCCGAGGCCGTAACCCGCATGCGCCAGGGCAAGGTGACGAGGCAAGCCGGCTTTGACGGCCAGTTCGGCCGCATCACCGTGTTTTCCGACGAGGAGCGGCGCGACCTCAAGGCCGGTCGCTTCCTGGCCGCCGCGCCCATGGCCCGGGCCGCCCCGCGCGAACCCAAGGCCGACGACGACGCCCCGGCCGAACCTCCCCCCGCCGCGCTCCGGCCGAAAGCGGCCACGCCGGTCCCGCCTCCGGCAAGCGGCCTGACCGAGGACCAGCGCCGGGCCGTGACGACCGGCGCGCGCCACGTGCTGGTGGTGGCCGGTCCCGGCACCGGCAAGACCCACACGCTCATTGCCCGCATCCGGGAACTGCTGTCCCTGGGCGTTCCCGCCGACAAGATCCTGGCCGTGACCTTCACCCGCCGGGCCGCCGCCCAACTGCGCGAGCGCCTGGCCCGGGAGGACGGCGGCAGCGACATCCCCCGGGCCGACACCCTGCACGCCCTGGCCCTTTCCGCCCTGACCGATGCCGGCGCACCCGAGCCGGTGCTTTTGTCCGAAAAATCCAGCCAGGCCCTTTTTGCCCTGGCCAATCCCGAACTGACCGGGGCGAAACTGCGCACGGCCTGGAAGGAACTCTCCCTGTCGCGCGAGCGCCTGACCCCGCCCGAGATCCGGCCCCAGGGGCTGGAGGGACCGGAACAGCAAGCCGAGCGCTATGCCGCGCGCAAGCGCGACTGGAACCTGCTCGATTTCACCGACCTGCTGGAACAGTGGCTTGCCGCCTTGCAGGCCGGCCGTTCCCGGCCGCCGTACAGCCACGTGCTGGTGGACGAGGTCCAGGATCTGACCCCGCTGCAGCTGGCCGTCATCGCCGCCCTGGCCGGAGCCGACCGGGCGGCGCTGTTCGCCATCGGCGACCCGGACCAGTCCATCTACGGCTTCCGGGGCGCGTCGGGCCGGGTGGCAGACGCCTTGCAGGGCTTCTGGCCGGATCTGGCCACCATCGCCCTGGCCGACAATTTCCGCTCGGCCGCGCCCCTGCTCGACCTGGCCGCCGGCGTGTTTCCCGGCCGCAAGGCGCTTTCTTCCCGGGCCGGGCGCGAGGTCCAGGCGGCCTGTGAAATCCAGCTCTACGAGGCCCCCACGGCGGCGGCCGAGGCGGCCTGGGTGGCCGAACGCGCGGTGGCGCTTTTAGGCGGCTCGTCCCTGACGCTCACCCGCGATTTTTCCGAAAACACCCTGGCCCCGGGCGACATCGCCGTGCTGGTGCGCTTTTCCGGCCTGATCCCGGCCATGAAACTCGCCCTGGAACGGGCCGGCCTGCCGGTTGCCGTCCCCGAGGCCGAGGCCTACTGGAACGAGCCGCGCGTGAGGCTCCTGCTGGCCGCCGCCGGGCTGTCCCTGGGCATTCCCCTGCCCGGCGACCAGGATCCGCCGCCGGAGATTCCCGAGCGCGCCCTGGCGGCTGGACCGCCGGGACTGGCCGCGTTCTTGGCCGACATCCCGCCCTTTGACCGGCTGTTCTGGCAAAGTTCTGCCTACCGCGACCTGGTGCGGGCCTACGACGCCCACGGCGGCTGGGCCGGGCTGCTTGGCCATGTGGCCGGCCAGACCGAACTGGAGCTGGCCGGGGCGCGGGCCGAAAAGCTGCGGATCATGTCCGTGCACGCGGCCAAGGGGTTGGAATTCGCCGCCGTGTTCCTGCCGGCCCTGGAAGACGGCATCCTGCCCTTTGCCGGCGCGGATTTTTTAAGCGGCAAGCCCGGGCATCTGGCCGGGCAGATGGACGAAGCCGAGGAACGGCGGCTCTTTTACGTGGGGCTGACCCGGGCCAAGAGCCGGCTGTACCTGTCCCATGCCGTGCGCCGCGAGCTCTACGGGCGAAAGCTCATGCTGCGTCGGTCACGGTTCCTGGACACGCTGCCCCTTGGCGGGGTACGGCGATTGGCCTTGCGGGCGCATACCGTCAGTCAGGCCAGACAGCTTGGTTTTTTCGGGGAGGGCTGATCTACCAGATGTGACGCCACACCAGGCGCTCGTAGGCGCGGGTGACGCGGTGGGCCGTGGGCGCCTTGACGCCCAGGTCCTTCAGTCGGCAATACACATGCAGCGGATTGAAGAAATGCTGCATGAAATCACGAATTTGTCGCATGATGGTACAACTCCGGAAACCGGACGGCCGGAAAGAAAGCCGACGGCTGCCGCCGGGAAGCCCAACGGCCCTGTTTCCATACCCCCGGGCGGGGAAACCCTCAAGCCCCAACCTGCAACTTTAATTTTTCCGGATTCCATGTCCTTACAAAAATGCAACTCCCGTTTTCCCTGGCGTCTGGCCGCGCCGAGCTGCGTGTGGCCGGAGACCGCCCTGGTCAATTGCCGCCGTCTGGCCCGCACCGTGCCCGAGGTCGGCCTGTATCTGCTGGAACTCCATGCCTGCCTGGCCTACGGGCCAGGCGACCTGCCCCAAAAGACCTACGGGCTCGCCTACCACCTCCATCTGCCGCTAGATCTCCCCTGGCGGCTTGGCGGCGAGACGGCCTATGCCGTCATGGAACGGCTGCTGGAGATGACCGGGCACCTCTCGCCCTGGGGGTATGTGCTCCATCCGCCGACCGACGCCTCGGC
>JBKICS010000398.1:0-3228 GCA_046567015.1 Acidobacteriota bacterium
ACGACATCGTCCAGTTCCTGCTGGCCGGCGACTTCAGCCGGGCGGCCGTGGCCGCCATCGAGGAGCGCCTGGCCGAGTACCGCAACAAGTACACGGTGTATTGGGAGATCGTGGTGCTTTCCGCCGACGGCGCGGTCCGGGCCCATCTGGACCGGCAAAACCCGCTCACCCAGTGCTCGGATCCGCTCCTGGCCCAGGCCATGGCCAGCGACCAGTACGTGGAGACCTACCGCCCAACCGACCTGGCCCCCGGGCGCGGCGACGTGCTGGCCTATTCCCAGGCCATCCGCCACCCGGGCTCCGGCCAGCCCATCGGCGTCCTGGCCCTGCTTTTTGATTTCGAAGGCGAGATGGCCGGCATTTTCGACAGCCTGGGGCGCTCTTCCGACGATCTGGTCATCATGATCCTGGACGAGGCCGGCCGGGCCATCGCCTCAAGCGATCCAGCCCAGGCCCCGGCCGGGCGAGCCTATCCCCTGGCCCTTCGCGACGACTTCCACATGGCCCAGCTCGGCGGCCAGCCCTATCTGGCCAAGACCCTGTCCACCAAGGGCTATCAGGGCTTTACTGGCCTGCCCTGGTACGGGCACGTGCAGAAAAAGGTGGCCACGGCCTTTCGCAACGACACCAACGGCCACGACTTCGACGAAAAGGCCATCCGGCGCAACGCCATCTTCTCGGCCCGGCTCATCCAGGTGGAGGAAGCCTCGGAAAACGTGCTGTCCGACCTGGAACTCGTGGTGCAAAACGGCGAGATCATGGCGGCCAAGAAGTCGGCCCAGTCCGACGTCTCGCAGCGCGTGGAAGCCCAGGCCCTGCCGCATGTGCTGGGCGAGGTCAAAAAGATCGGCGACCAGGTGCAGCACGTGTTCCAGGAATCCACCGGCGGCCTGCTGAAGCTCGTCACGGCCTCGCGCCTGCACGACGCCCAGTTCCTGGCCGCCCTGGCCATCGACATCATGGACCGCAACCTCTACGAGCGGGCCAACGACTGCCGCTGGTGGGCGCTGACCTCGGATTTCCGCCGTTTCCTGGACCAGCCGCGCCTAAGCGACGCCGACCGCAGCCGCATGCGCGAGATCCTGGCCTACATCAACGGCCTCTACACCGTGTACGCCAACCTCTTCGTCTACGACCGCGAAGGCCGCATCCTGGCCTGCTCCAACCCCGACGAGCACCATCAGGAAGGCCGGACCCTGTCCGAACGCTTCGTGACCGAGACCCTGGCCATCTCCGATTCCCAGCTCTACCGGGTCTCGGACTTCGAGGCCACCGACCTCTACGCGGCCGAGGGGCGGCCGCGCCATACCTACATCTACAGCGCCCCCATCACCGCCATCGAGCGGCCGGACACGGTCCTTGGCGGCATCGGCGTGGTGTTCGATTCCGAGCCGCAGTTCCTGTCGATGTTAAGCGACTGCCTGCCCCGGGACGGCCAGGGCGGCATTCTCGAAGGATCGGAAGGGATGTTCGTGGAACCCAGCGGTCGCATCGTGGCCTCGACCAATCCCGAACACGCGCCGGGCGACATGATCGATCTGACGGGGGCGTTTTGCCAACTGTCCTGCGGCCAGCTCACCGCCCACCTGGTGGCCGAGGGCGAGGCGCTCTTCGCCGTGGGCTGCGCCCACTCGGCCGGCTACCGGGAATTCAAACGCGGCGACGGCTACGTCAACGATCTGCTCGGGGTGATACGGGTGCGGATTTAGGATGACAGGGGAGGTCGGAGGGAAGAATGCCTCCGGCGGCCGGGGGGATGATCCCCCCGGGCCCCTGCAATTGGAGAAATTATTTAAGGGGTTCTTGGGGCTGGTTGGTTATCCGGACGGCGGCGGACCGGAAGAGCCAGGAGCAGGCCTGGCGGGTGCGGCAGGCGTTACGACCACAGGCGGGAGGTTCGGAAACGGGCTTCCCGCCGGCTGCGTTTGCAGGAGGGAAGCCGGCCCGGCTCAAACCGGGACGAATTCCACTTGCAGGCCGTCGGCCGTGAAATCCACCAGGGCCAGGTTCCCCCCAGGTTGGAGCGCGCCGGGGTTAATGAGGCGCATGGACCCGTGCAGGGTGTTTTCGGGCGCGTGGGAGTGGCCGAAAAAAAGCACGTCGAAGCGGCCGGCAAAGGCCTCGGCCAGGCGGGCCGACAGCCCCGGGCGCGGCCCCCAGCCGTGGACCGCGCCTACGCGCCAGCCGGCGATCTCCCGCTCAGCCAGGGGCGCAAGCTCCAGACCGAGGTCGTAGCCGTCGCAGTTGCCGGCAACCGACACGTGGCCCGGGTGCTGCACGAGCTGGCTCCACACGGCAAAGCCGGTGTGGTCGCCGCAGTGGAAAATATAATCCGCCGGAGCCAGCCAGCGGTCGTAGACGGCGGTGAAAAAGGCGTTGGGGGCGCGCAGGTGGGTGTCGGAGATGACCGCTGCCCGCATGGCTAGTCCTTGTGCGACACGCCGTTCTTGCGGTTCCACCACTGCTTATCCGGGCCGTTGAACCACCATTCGGCGTGATCGGTCGTGGCCAGGGTCCGGGCCAGGGCGCGGCCGGGCTCGGTGCGAAGCCGCGCCAGGGCCGCCTCGATCCAGGCTTCCGCGTAGCGGTTGCCCAGATCCAGCTCTTCCTTGAGGTTGGCGATGAGATCGATCTGGTCGGCGTCCTGGGCGAGCTTGGCTTCCAGGCTGGCGGCTTCCTCCAGCTCGTCATGCAGGGGCATGACACTGCCGGACATCCCGGTGCCGGCCAGGGCGTCGGTGAGCGCCCGGCGGGAATCGGCCCTGTTGTAGAGCTTGTTGACGTAGTTGAAATCGCCGGTGCGGGCCTCGTGCAGGTCATGAAACAGGCACATGGCCATGGTGCGGTAGGGGTCGGCCCCGGCGTCAAGGGCCAGGACAAACCCGATCAGCGCCGCGCGGAAGCTGTGCTCGGCCACGTTTTCCGAGCCCGTGCCGAGAAACTGGTAGCCGGTGCGCGGGGTCTTGCGCAGCATGCCGGCCTCGAAGACCAGATCGGCCAGCCGGGTCAGCCGGTCGCGGTCGCTCATGTCCACCTTGCCCAGATCGTCCGTCGTCATACGTCCATCTCTCCACGGCCCTGCCGGCCGGCAGGGTCGTTTACGTCTCCTGCTCATCCAAACGCCGACCGCCCCGGCTTTCACGGTCTGCGGCCGACCGGATTGCCAGCCAGCGCCCAAAGCCCCTTAAAACACTTTCCCTTCAAGGGGGTCCGGGGGGGATTATCCCC
>JBKICS010000399.1:0-18951 GCA_046567015.1 Acidobacteriota bacterium
CCTTCAAGAAAAACCGCAGCCAGGCCACACACCGCTCCGGCATATCCCGACGCGCCCGGACCTCGATGGAGGGCTGGCCCAGGTCGGTCTCCTGATGACCATACCAGTAGTCGCGGCCGTAGCCTTCGCCTTCCTCCTGGCGCGACACCAATGTGCCGCAACCCGGACACAGCATATACGTCTCGCTAAACGGCTCCAGCCCGCCCGTTCCGCACCAACACTGTCGCATATGGAAGGCTCCTTGGGAGAGGACCGAGGCCGGGAGGGGTTAAGATTCTCCCGGCCGCCGGAGGCGTTCACTCCCCGTGCGCAACGAGGGGAACCGGGGGCGTCAGGTACAGTTCGTTGCCGTCAAAGCGGTGCATGGCCCGAAACCAGAGCCAATAAAACGACGGCTGGACAAGGTGCCGGTTGCCCACCCAGTCCATGAGCAGGTGACCGGTGACGCCGATGGTCAGGCCCACGCCCCAGGCGGCGGCCGTGCCGGTGCCCACAAGCAGCCATAAAAAGCAGACCAGCTCGAAGGAATGCAGGATCAGGTACAGGCGCGGCAGCCGGCCTTCCTCGCAACTGGCGAAAAAATGGGACAGGCCGTCCCATTTCTTGTTGCACAGCAGATAATCGAGCACATGATCGCAGTCGATCAGGACGCTGGAGGCCCCGGCCATGCAGGCGGCGGCCAGACTGCCGCCGGCGGCGGCATAGCCGGCCACGGCCAGGGGGATGGCGCTTAAGCAGTGTTGAGCGAGTTTCACGGATTGAACTTCCTCGAAGCGGCCAAGCGGCCGGCCGCAGTCAGCCGGCCGCTGTAGGCCGAGATGTCGTATTCGTAATACCCCAGGACAAACAGGCGGCGCAAAAGCTGGCAAGCCCGCGCCGGGGCAAGTCCCAGGGACGTGGCCGCCTCGCCCGGCATGATCCGCTCGGGAAACGGCGCATCGGGCAGCGCGGCCAGGGCATCGAGCAACCGCCGGGCGTCAGGCGAAAGGCCGTCGTCGTCCACAGTCCCACTCCTTCCGGCCGGCCTTGGTTGCCTCCAATCCCCGTCAACGTCAAGGCGCGTATCCACTTCCGACCAGGATTTCATACTGCTGCCCCGGGCAAGCCCACCCAGGCCGCGAAAGCGAACAGACCCCCTTCCCCTGTCAGGATGGGGCCGGGATGATGGAGCCCCTCCGGACCGGAACACAGGTGATTCGCGTCAAGCGCCCTCGCCGGTTTGCCCGGTCCACAACCGACCAGCTTGTCGCCCCCGCCACGACCCCCTTTAAACCTTTCCCCATGTGGGGGGTCCGGGGGCCTCAGGCCCCCGGCCGCCGGAGGCATTCTTCCCCTCTTCCCTCCCTACACGCCTGCAGCGGCGAAGGCGGCGTCCACGATCTCCTTGGCTTCGGCTTGCAGGGCCTTCAAGTGGTCGCGGCCCTTGAAGCTTTCGGCGTAGATCTTGTAGACGTCCTCGGTGCCGGAGGGACGGGCGGCGAACCAGCCGTTTTCGGTGGTGACCTTGAGTCCCCCGATGGCGGCATTATTGCCCGGGGCGTTGGTCAGCCGGCCGGTGATGGCCTCGCCGGCCAGGGTGGTGGCCGTGACCATCTCGGGCGAGAGCTTGGACAGGGCCGCCTTCTGGGGCTTGCTGGCCGGGGCGTCCATGCGTTCGTAGATGGGCTCGCCGTAGCGGGCGGTCAGGTCGGCGTAGTGGGCGGCCGGGTCCTTGCCGGTTACGGCCGTGATCTCGGCCGCAAGCAAGTCCATGATGATGCCGTCCTTGTCCGTGGTCCAGACCGTGCCGTCGGTGCGCAGATACGACGCGCCGGCGCTCTCCTCGCCGCCAAAGCCGAAGGAGCCATCGATAAGCCCGGGCACGAACCACTTGAACCCCACCGGCACCTCGCACAGTTTCCGGCCAAGCCCGGCGGCCACCCGGTCGATCATGGCGCTGGAGACCACGGTCTTGCCGACCGCGGCGTCGGCGCGCCAATTTGTGCGCGTGCCAAAAAGGTAGTTGATGGCCACGGCGAGGTAGTTGTTGGGATTTAAAAGGCCGGCCGAGCGGGTGACGATGCCGTGGCGGTCGTAGTCGGGATCGTTGCCGAACGCGATGTCGTAGGCGTCTCGGTGCTCGATGAGTCGGGCCATGGCATAGGGCGAGGAGCAGTCCATGCGGATTTTCCCGTCCTTGTCCACGGTCATGAACGAAAAGGTCGGGTCCACCACGTCGCTTATAAGCGACAGGTTGAGCTTGTAGCGCTCGACCAGCGGTTCCCAGTAGGCCACGCCCGAGCCGCCGAGGGGATCGACGCCAATGCGGATGCCGGAATCCCTTATGGCGGCCATATCGCAGATGTTGGCCAGGTCGGCCACGTAGGGCAGGACGTAATCGTAGCGTTCGGTGGTCTCGACGGCCAGGGCGGCGGCCAGTGTCATGCGACGCACGCCGGCCAGGCGCTTCTCCAGATAGACGTTGGCGGCTTCCTGGACGGACTTGGTGATGTCGGTGTCGGCCGGACCGCCGGAGGGCGGATTGTATTTGAAGCCGCCGTCCTCCGGGGGATTGTGCGAGGGCGTGATGACGATGCCGTCGGCCGAAACGCCCTTGTGGTGGCGGTTAAAGGTCAGGATGGCGTGGGAAATGACCGGGGTCGGGGTGTAGCCCCGGCCGGCCTGGATGCGCACGGTGACGCCGTTGGCGGCCAGGACTTCCAGGGCGGTGATCCAGGCCGGCTCGGACAGGGCGTGGGTGTCCATGCCGAGATAGAGCGGGCCGGTGATGCCCTGGCCCTTGCGGTAGTCGCAGATGGCTTGGGTGGTGGCCAGGATGTGGTCCTCGTTAAAGGAGCCGTTGGCGGACGTCCCCCGGTGGCCGGAGGTGCCAAAGGACACCCGGCAGCCCGGATCGGACGGGTCGGGTTTGACGGCGTAGTAGTCGGCGACCAGACGCGGCACGTTGACGAGAAGCGAACGCGGCGCCGGCTTGCCGGCGAGGGGACTGACGGCCATGGGAATTCCTCCTGGGGCGGTGACCGGAACATCGTGCCGCAAAGGGGCGGCAGCGTCCACATCCGGCGACGATTCGATGGAAAATCGGGGGGGATCAATGCGGGCGGCGCGGCAGACCGGGCATTTGCCGGGTTTGCCGAGCCGGTCGCGTTTGGCGAACACGTAGCCGCAGCCCAGGCAGCGGGCCGGATCGACGCGCAGCGGCGTCCCGCAGCGCCGCAGGGAACGTTTTAAATGCCCGAGCGCGTCGAGGACGGCCTTTTCGCCGGCCCGCGCCAGCCCGGACAACTCCAGGGCCGTGGCCGGGGCGTCGAGGCCGGCCAGGGCATCAAGCAGGGCCTGGGCGAGGGTTTTATCCCGGGAGGGCGGTACGGGGGCGGCCTTTGGGCGCATGGCGGGCTGGCCTCAGATGAAATCCGGGTCCACCGCCGCCTTGCCGCCGGCCAGCATGAGCTTGACGAAGCGCACCGAACGGTCGTCCACCGGCACGATGGGAAACCGGCCCCGACAGGCGTCGCAGGCGATCATGGTCGGCTTGGCCGGAGCCACCACCGGCACTTCGCGCCGGCAGAACGGGCAAGGATAGAGAAACACCAGCTCCACGCCCACGGGCTTGACCGGGGTCAGCGGCTTGCGCTGTTCGGTGCTCATGCGCGCTGCTCCGCAAGCAGAACCTCGCCGGTCATGGCCGCCGGCACGGGCAGTCCGGCCAGGGTCAGGATGGTGGGGGCGATGTCGCCGAGCTTGCCGGGCTTGAGCGTTACGTCCTTGCGGGCCGGATCGACCAGGATCAGGCGCACGGGATTAAGCGTGTGCGCGGTCATGGGGCCGCCGTCCGGGGCGATCATTTCCTCGGCATTGCCGTGGTCGGCGGTGACGAGCATGCGCCAGCCGGCGGCGGCGACGGCGGCGGCGATGCGGGCCACGCAGTCGTCCACGGTGGCAACGGCGCACTCGGCCGCGGCCAGGATGCCGGTATGGCCCACCATGTCGCAGTTGGCCAGGTTGACCACGGAGAGGCTGTGCCCCTGGTCCATGGAGGCCAGGAAGGCGTCGGTGACGGCCATGGCGCTCATTTCGGGCTTCTGGTCGTAGGTGGCCACCTCGCGCGGCGAGGGAATGAGCTGCCTCTCCTCGCCGGGAAAGGGCTCCTCCCGGCCGCAATTGAAGAAATAGGTGACGTGGGCGTATTTTTCCGTCTCGGCCAGGCGCAACTGGGTGAGCCCCTCCCGGGAATAGACCTCGCCCAGGACGTCGCTGATGGTCACCGGGGCAAAGGCCGCCGGCAGGCCGAACGAGCTTTCGTATTCGGTCATGGTGGCGAAGCCCGAGAGCCTGGGCAGGCGCGCCCGGACAAAGCCGTCGAAATCGGCAAAGGCCAGCGCCTTGGTGATTTCGCGCGCCCGGTCGGCCCGAAAATTAAAAAAGAACACGGCGTCGCCGTCGCGGATGACCCCTTCGCCCCCGGCCAGCACGCGGGGCTTCACGAACTCGTCGGTCTGCCCGGCGGCGTAGGCGGCCTCGACCCCGGCCACGGGATCGCTAAACGGCTCGCCAACGCCTTCGGTCAGGGCGGCGTAAGCCTCGGCCACCCGCTCCCAGCGGTTGTCGCGGTCCATGGCGTAGAAGCGGCCAATGAGCGATGCGATGAGGCCCGCGCCAATCTCCTTAAGCGATGCGGCCAGGTCGGCCACGTAGCCGGCCCCGCTCTGGGGCGGGGTGTCGCGGCCGTCGAGCAGGGCGTGGATCAGGACATCGCGCTGCCCGAGCGCGGCAAAGGCGGCGACGAGCGCCTTGGCATGGGCAATATGGCTGTGCACCCCGCCGTCGGAAACCAGGCCCATGAGGTGCACGCGCCCGCCGGCGGCCAGCGACGCCCGGGCCAGGTCGGCCAACACCGGGTTGGCGGCCAGGGAGCCGTCTTCCACGGCGATGTCGATGCGGGTCATGTCCTGATAGACAATGCGCCCGGCCCCGATGTTCATGTGGCCGACCTCGGAGTTGCCCATGAAGCCCGAGGGCAGGCCCACGGCCCGGCCGGAACAGGCCAGGGTGGTGGACGGGTATTCGGCCAGGAGACGGCTTAAGGCCGGGGTTCCGGCCTCGGTCACGGCATTGCCGGGACCGGCCGGGGCCAGGCCCCAGCCGTCCAGGATGAGAAGCAGGGTCGGCGTCGGTTTCATTGAGGGCTCGTCGGGTCGTCGGTGGCTTCCGGATCGTCCGCGTCGGCCTCGGCCGTGTCCTTTGCCAGGGTCTTCGGGGCGTCCGAGGGCTTGGACAGGGACAGGGGAATGGGCTTCCCTTCCGACCACAGGCCTTCGAGATTGTAAAAAGACCGCTGGTCTTCCTGGAAAATATTGACCAGCACGTCGTTGAGGTCCACCAGCACCCACTGGCCGGTGCGGTAGCCCTCCATGCCGAGGTAGGAAAAGCCGTGGTCGCCGCAGCAGGCCAGGACATGGTCGGCCAAGGCCTGGGCCTGGCGGACGCTTGCGGCCGAGGCCATGACCATGGCCTCGCAGATGGGGCTTAAGCCGGTGACGTCAACGGCCTTGATGTCCTTGGCTTTTTTTTCGTGGAGCCAGGCGGCCACGCGGGCGGCCTTGTGGGCGGGGGAAATAGTGGCGTCGATCGGTTTCGCGGGCATTGTTTCTCCAAAGAAGTATCCTGTCGCCCGGTTCCCGGGCAACCTCGCTTGTCTACGCGATTTGTCGGTGTCCCGCAAATGCCGGGCCGGCCAATTTCGCGGACCTCCCTTGACGCCGCTTGACGCTTTCGGCAGGAATTGCCTTTGGATGCGCCCACGATGCCATTTGGAGGAACCCCATGATTTTGGACATGGACATCGAAACCCTGCCCAGGGAACAGCTCGAAGCCCTGCAACTCAAACGGCTGCAAACGCAGTGCGAACGGGTCTACGCCAATGTGGCGTTCTATCGCCGCGCCTTTGACGAGGCCGGAATCAAGCCCGCCGACGTCAACAGCTTGGCCGACCTGCGCTATCTGCCCTTTACCGAGAAGCAGGATCTGCGCAACCATTACCCCTTTGGCCTTTTTGCCGTGCCCAAGGACAACGTGGTGCGCGTCCACGCCTCCTCCGGCACCACCGGCCGGGCCACGGTGGTGGGCTACACGAAGCGCGACATCGACAACTGGGGCCGGCTGGTGGCCCGGTGCTTCGCCGCCGCCGGAGCCACCCGCCGCGACATCATCCACGTGGCCTACGGCTATGGCCTGTTTACCGGCGGCCTCGGGGCCCACTACGGGGCCGAGCACCTGGGGGCCATCACCGTGCCGGTTTCCGGCGGCGGCACCCGGCGTCAGGCCATGCTGCTCAAGGACTTCGGCGCCACGGTCCTGTGCTGCACCCCCTCCTACAGTCTGGTGCTCTACGAGACGGCCCTGGAGGCGGGCATCGATTTCAAGGAACTGCCGCTTCGCGTGGGCGTCTTCGGGGCCGAGCCCTGGACCGACGAGATGCGCCGGGACATCGAGGCCAAGATGGGCATCAAGGCCATCGACATCTACGGCCTGTCCGAGGTCATGGGGCCGGGGGTCGGCATCGAGTGCATCGAGGCGCAGGCCGGGGCGCATCTCATGGAAGACCACTTCCTGTGCGAGGTCATCGACCCGGTAACCAAGGAGCCGGTGGCCCCGGGTGAGGCCGGCGAACTGGTCATCACCACGCTCACCAAGGAAGCCCAGCCGGTCATCCGCTACCGCACCCGCGACATCACGCGGTTGGTCTACACGCCGTGCAAATGCGGCCGCACCTTTGCCCGCATGCAGCGCGTCCACGGCCGCAGCGACGATATGCTGATCATCCGGGGGGTCAACGTCTTCCCGTCCCAGATCGAGAGCATCCTGCTCGAAACCGAGGGGCTCACCCCCCACTACCAGCTCGTGGTGCGCCGCGACGGCAACCTGGACACGCTCACCGTCCAGGTGGAAGTGGACGAGAAGATCTTCTCCGACGAGGTGAAAAACCTCCAGCGCCTGGAAGGCAAGATCCAGAAGAACATCAAGGAATTCCTGGGAGTGACCGCCCAGGTCAAGCTCGTCGAGCCCCGGGCCATCCAGCGTTCCGAGGGCAAGGCCAAGCGCATCCTGGACCTGCGCAACGAATGCGCCTAGCGCCGCCAGTCGGCCTGCCGACACCGGCCCGGTGGACGCATCCTGATCCTGCGCGACGAATGTTCAGAGCGCCCCCGGGGCCGGGATGGCTTTGCGCGCCACGCCTTCTGCGGCGACAGGGTCGCCGGTTGTAGCAGAGCCAGTCGAGGACACGACACGAACAAGGGCAAAGGCCCGTCATCCGGAGGGAACAATCACCATGAAAGCCGAACAGATTTCCATTTTCCTGGAGAACCGGGCCGGCCGCCTGGAAGAAGTGACCCGCGTCCTGGCCGAGGCCGGCATCAGCATCCGCGCCCTGTCCCTGGCCGACACCTCGGACTTCGGCATCCTGCGCCTGATCGTCAGCGACCACGAGAAAGCCAAGAAGGCGCTCAAGGACAACGGCTTCACCGTGGGCCGAAACGCCGTGGTGGCCGTGGAAGTGTCGGACAAGCCCGGCGGCCTGCACGCCATTCTGAGCCTGCTGTGCGCCGGCGGCGTCAATGTGGAATACATGTACGCCTTCGTGCACCAGTGCGAACGCTCGGCCGTCATCATTTTCCGCTTCGACCGCACCGATCAGGCCATCGAGCTGTTGCAGAAAAACAACATCACCATCATCCCCGGGGAAAAGCTCTACAACATCTAGCCTTGCCGGAAACGCCCTCAGACGCGCCGCGCTCCGCCCGGACGGAGCGCGGCGCGTTCCGTTTGCCGCCGGTCGGGCCTGCCCCGCATTGGGCTTCCCCGATGCGCCCGAGAGCGCCCGTCGCCCCTGGGCACGGCCGCCCGGCCAGGACCCGGGCCAGGCCGGCCGCGCCGCCCTCGCCCGGCTCTTCCCGGACCAAGCGACAACGCCTTGACAAAACTCGCCGCCCATGAACTACCATGGCGTATTCCCGGCGGCGTCGGCAGGCCCGAACCGCCCAATCCAAAGGACAGTCGCCATGGGACGACTTTTACAACGCCTGGAGGCCCTGGCCTGGGAGTTGCCTCCAACCGGCGCCATGCGCGCCCGGGCCGTGTTTTTCGGCTCGGCCGCGGCGGCCGCCGCCCTGGAGGACGGGGTCTTGACCCAGCTCGCCAACGTGGCCGGCCTGCCCGGCGTCGTCGCCCCGGTGCTGGCCATGCCCGACGCCCATCCCGGCTTCGGTTTCCCCATCGGCGCGGTTGCGGCCTTCGATCCCGAGGCTGGCGGCGTGGTCTCGGCCGGGGGCGTGGGCTTCGACATCGCCTGCGGCGTGCGCACGCTCGTCACCGACCTCTCCCGCCAGGACATCGAGCCGGTGCGCGACCGGCTGGCCGACCGGCTCTTCGACGCGGTCCCAAGCGGCGTGGGCCAGGGCGGGGCGCTTCGCCTGTCGGAGAAGGACATGGACCGGATGCTCACCGGCGGCGCGGCCTGGGCCGTGCGCCAGGGCTACGGCGAGGCCGGGGATCTGACCCGCTGTGAGGAAGCCGGGACCATGGACGGGGCCGATCCCGGGGCCGTGTCGGCCCTGGCCCGGCAACGCCAACGCGACGAACTGGGAACGCTCGGCTCGGGCAACCATTATCTCGAAGTGCAATACGTCGAGGAGATCTTCGATCCGGTCGCAGCCGCCGCCTATGGCCTGCGCCGCGATCAGGCGGTGGTGACCATCCACTGCGGCTCCCGGGGCCTGGGCCATCAGGTGGCCACCGACCACATGGCGGCCATGCGCCGGGCCGCGCCCGGTTACGGCATCGGCCTGCCCGACGCGGACCTGGCCTGCGCCCCCATCGGCTCGGCCGAGGCCGTCGCCTACCTCGGGGCCATGCGGGCCGCCGTCAACTGCGCCCTGGCCGGCCGGCAGGTCGTAAGCCACCTCGTGCGCCAGGTGCTCACAGAACTCTTTCCCGGCTGCCGGGCGGCGCTCCTTTTCGACGTCTCCCACAACACCTGCAAGGTGGAGCGCCACCGGACGGAGCACGGCGTCAAGACCCTCTACGTCCATCGCAAGGGGGCCACCCGGGCCTTTGGCCCCGGGCATCCGGAGCTGCCGGGCTTTTGTCGGGCAGTGGGCCAGCCGGTGATCATCGGCGGCAGCATGGGCACGGCCTCGTTCATCCTGTCCGGCGGCGACAAGGCCGCCGAGCGCTCCTTTGCCTCGGCCTGCCACGGAGCCGGCCGGACCCTGGGACGCCGGCAGGCCGCCAAGCGCTTCCCCGGCCGCGAGGTGCTGGCGGCGCTTACCCGCGACGGCATTTCGCTTCGCGCCAAAAGCCTCAAAGGGGTTGGCGAAGAGGCTCCGGGAGCCTACAAGGACATCGAAGATGTGGCCGACACCACCCATGCGCTGGGATTGGCCGCCAAAACCGCCAGGCTTCGTCCCCTGGCCTGCATCAAGGGGTAACGTCGCCATGCTCGAAGGCCTGATCCGCGAAACCGACGCCCTGGGTGTCCTCACCGGCGAGGGCCTGCTGCTCGTGGACAAAGACGGCATCATTTTGCACGCCACGGCCGAAGCCGGGCCGCTCTTCGGAATGCCGGCCAGCCAGCTCACCGGATTGCCCCTGGGCCTGGGCCTTGGCGGCGAGTCCGTCCGCGAGGCCTGCCTGCCCGGTACCGGCCGCCTGGTCAGCCTGCGCTGGGAAAACCTGCTTCAGCCCGAACTGCCCCTGCTCCGGGTGCTGCTGCGCGATTTGACGCCCCTTCGCGCCGCCGAGGACGAACTCGCCGCCGCCCGGGCCTCGGCCCAGGCCGGCGAGCGGGCCAAAAGCCATTTCCTGGCCAACATCACCCACGAAATCCGCACGCCCATGATCGGTATCCTGGGCATGACCGAGCTGACCCTGGCCACGGAACTCTCCGCCAAGCAACGGGAATTCCTGGAAATGGCCCGTCACTCAGCCCAGTCGCTGCTGACCGTCTTAAACGATATCGTGGACTATGCCCGCATCGAAGTCGGCGCATTGGAGCTGGCAAGGCTCCCCTTTGACCTGCGGGCCACGGCCGAGGAAGTCATCAGCGTCTTCAAGCCCCTGGCCGCCAAGAAAGGCGTGTCGCTCACCTACCGCTTCGTGGGAGCGGTGCCCCAGACCCTGATCGGCGACGCCAGCCGGCTGCGCCAGGTGCTGATCAATCTGGTCGGCAACGCCGTCAAGTTCACCGACGCCGGCAGCGTCGTTCTGGTCCTGGCCCGCACCGACCAGGGGGGCGGGACCGGCCAGGCGCAGCTGCGTTTCGAGGTGCGCGACACCGGCATCGGCATCCCGGCCGACAGGATCCCGGCCATTTTCGACAGTTTCACCCAGGCCGACGTCTCCCCGGCCCGGCGCTACCAGGGCGCGGGCCTGGGGCTGGCC
Source organism: Acidobacteriota bacterium (assembly GCA_046567015.1). Taxonomy (GTDB): domain Bacteria; phylum Desulfobacterota; class Desulfovibrionia; order Desulfovibrionales; family Desulfovibrionaceae; genus Solidesulfovibrio. Next base: position 10,441 of record JBKICS010000399.1, read on the forward strand.
ATCGTGCGCCATCTCGTGGAGATGATGGGCGGCGGCTACGCCGTCACCAGTGAGGAGGGCGCCGGCAGCGCCTTTTCCCTGGAGATCGGCTTCGCCCTGCCCCAATCCCTGGACGACGTCGTCGCCACCGGGCAGGCCTCGGAACCGGCCAAGGCCCAGCCGCTCGCCATTTTGCTGGCCGAGGACAACCCCATCAATCAGATTTACGTGCAGGAACTGCTGGAGATGGACGGCCACGAGGTGGTGGTGGCCCATACCGGACGGCGCGCCTTGGAGGCGCTGCGCAAGAAACGCTTCGACGCCATCCTCATGGACATCCAGATGCCGGAGATGGACGGGATGGAGGCCACTCGGGCCATTCGGGCCGACACCAGCGGCGATTTCGATCCGGCCATTCCCATCGTGGCCCTGACCGCCCACGCCCTCAAGGGGGATCGGGAGACCTTTTTGCGGGCCGGCATGGACGAATACCTGAGCAAGCCGGTCAGCCCGGCCGATCTGGCCGCTGCGCTTAGCCGGGTCATGGACAAGCCGGGAGCGGGCGCTCCGGCCGCCCCCCCGGCGCAGGAAGACAGCCACCCGGTGCTCAACTGGACGGAATTGCTGGGCAAGGCCCGGGGAAACACCGGATTTCTCATGCGCCTGTTCGGGGCCTTCGTGGCCGAGCAGCCGACCAATCTGGCGGCCATCCGCGAGGCCCTGGAGGCGCCGGATCTGGCGCACCTGGCCTTTCTGGCCCACGCCCTCAAGGGAGCGGCGGCCACCATGTGCGCCCCGGTGCTGCGCGAGGCCTGCCACGACCTGGAACGGGCTTCCCGGGACCGCGACCTGCCCCGGGCCCAGGCGGCCTTTGCCCGCCTGGAGACCGCCCTGACAGCCGTGCTGGCGGCCATGCGCGAAAAAGTTTCGGCCGTCTGAGGCCCAGGATCGCCCGACCGGCCCGGACCGCCTACTTGCTGGACCAGAGTTTGGCCAGCCGGGCCAGCTCCTCGGACGGCAGGCTCGGCGAGCCGTAGCGGCCGGCGGCGTCGAGCTGGCGAAAGCCCTCGTAGAGGATGACCGCGGCGGCCACCGACACATTGAGGCTTTGCACCATGCCCATCATGGGGATATACAGCGCCCCATCGACGTGGGGAGCCAGATCCTCGTCCACGCCCCGATGCTCGTTGCCAAGGATGATCGCCGTCTTGGCGGTCAGATCCCAGTGCGCCAGCGGCTTGGCCGTCTCGGAAAAACTCGTGGCGAGAATCGCGTAGTCCTGGGACTTGAGCGTGGCGGCCAGGGAGGCCGCGTCCCGGTGCCGCACGGTTTCCACCCACTTCTTGGCCGATCCCGACGATTTCTTGCCCAGGGCCGGAAAGGCCGTGTCGGTATAGAGCAGATGGACGCGGTGAATGCCGAACGCGTCGCAACTGCGCAGGATGGCCGATACGTTGTGGGGATCGTGAATGTTGTTTATGACCAGGGTCAGATCGGTCTGCCGTCTGGCCAGGACTTCTTCAATGCGCTTTGCCCGGCGCTCGGTGATGCAGGCTTGCATGGCCGTGGCACATAGGCCAATACGCGCGCCGGCGCAAGAACCAAGGAGACGCGAGAATGCCGAAAATCACCGCCCCTGACGTGACGGCCGCCAAGGGAACGCGCAAAATCGCCATGCTGGCCGCCTACGACTTCACCTCCGCCCGGTTGGCCGAGGCCGCCGGCATCGACGTGCTGCTCGTGGGCGACTCCCTGGCCATGGTGGTCCTTGGCCACGACGACACCCTGTCCGTGACCATGGAGGAAATGCTCCACCATGTGCGGGCCGTGGCCAGGGGGGCCCAGTCCGCCCTGGTGGTGGCGGACATGCCCTTTTTGTCCTACCAGGTTTCCGTGGAGACCGCCGTGGCCAATGCCGGCCGCTTCCTCAAGGAAGGGCGCGCCGGCGCGGTCAAGCTCGAAGGCGGGCGCGAGGTCGCGGGGCAGGTCCGGGCCATGGCGGCCGCCGGCATTCCGGTGCTCGGCCATGTGGGGCTGACCCCCCAGCATGTGGCCGCCCTGGGCGGTTTCAAGGTGCAGTCCAAGACCGCCGCGGCTGCGGCCAAACTCGTGGACGACGCCGTGGCCCTGGCCGAGGCCGGCTGTTTCGCCATCGTGCTGGAGTGCATCCCGGCCCCGGTGGCGGCGGCCGTGACCCGGGCCGTGCCCGTGCCCACCATCGGCATCGGCGCCGGGCCGGACTGCGACGGGCAGGTGCTGGTCTTCCACGACGTCCTGGGCCTGTATGACCGGCTGCGGCCGCGCTTCGTCAAGCAGTTCGCGACCCTGGGCGAGCAGGCCGTGGCGGCATTGACGGGCTACGTCGAGGCGGTTAGGAATTCGGACTTTCCCGGCCCGGAACACAGCTTCGCCATGGCGCCGGAGGCCCAGGCCGCGTTCGCGGCCCTGGTCGACCGGACCCGGGATGCGGCGGACAATGCCTCGACCACGCCATGAACAGCCGCCTGCCCCGCCGATGTCCGAGCGATGAGTAATACATGAAAAACAAGCAGTACGACGACGATGTCCGGGAGTTTATCACCCTGCAAAACGGGGTCTTCCTGGTGGTCAGCACCGACGTCCTTTTCAACAAGAATCTGCGCGGCACCCTGCTGCGCCATCTGAGCGTCAAGGACGAATGCGTCCACAACATCGCCGCCATCGAGCATCTGCCCAAGTTCATCAAGCTGCTCCGATCCAAAAACCACAAGATCCTCGTCTTCATCGAACGCGAACTGGGCGGCCGCAACACCTCCGACATCATCCGCTATCTGAAGAACGACTTTGCCAGCGATCTGTTCGTGGTGGTGCTGACCACCGAGGTCGAGCGCGACAAGCTGGTGCTGTTGCACGAGCTTGGCGCGGACAACATCATCACCAAGCCGATTTCCGCCGATACCCTGGTGGAAAAGATCGCCTTCACGGTCAAGCCTCGGGGCCAGATCGGCGAATTCATGGACCAGGGCCGGCAGTGCCTGGAGATGGGCGACGCCATGGAAGCGGCCAAGCTCGCCAAGCAGGTGCTGACCATCAAGCCCAACAGTCCCTCGGGCCTGCTGCTCATGGGCGACGCCCTGCGGGCCATGGGCAAGAAGGACGAAGCGCTTCGGGCCTACACCCAGGCGGAAAAGGGCGCCCGGCTCTTTCTCGATCCCCTGAAAAAGATCGCCGAACTCCACCACGAGGAAGGCAACTTCACCGAGGAAATCCGTTTCCTGGAGCGCCTGGACAAGCTCTCGCCGCTTAACGTCGAGCGCAAGGTGGACATCGGCGCGGGCTACATCAAGCTCGGCGACACCGACAAGGCCAAGGTCGCCTTCGACAGTGCCGTGCGCATCGCCACCAAGGAAGCCCTGGACAGCGTCAGCCGCATAAGCCAGGTCATTGCCGCGCGCTGCATGGAGTCCGCCCCGGAGCTGTCGGAACAGTATCTGCGCCAGTCGCTCAATGCCCGCAAGAACATGCTCGACCGCTCGGACATCGAAGTCTTCAACCGCCTGGGACTCATGCTGCGGCGTCAAGGCAAATGGCAGGACGCCATTACCGAATATCGCAAGGCCCTCAAGGTCTCCCCGGACGATCCGGCCTTGTACTACAACATCGCCATGGCCTACACCGAAGGACGTCAATACATAGAGGCCTATCAATATGTGGAGCGCGCCTTGTCGCTTAACGCCGAACTGTGGCGCAACGGCGAGACGGTCTGCTACAACATCGCAACCGTCTACCGCCGCTACGGCCGCAAGGCCCCGGCCGTGGACTTCCTCAAAAAAGCCCTGATCCTCAATCCCGACTACGAAAAGGCCAAGACCATGCTCACGGAGATGGACGCCGCCACTTGAGGCGTCCAAACGGTCTTTTCCATGACACCCTTTCGCCAACGACCCGCCAATATCCCGTGCTGTAAGGCTGTCCCAGGCGGCCGGGCCGCCTGCCCGAAAGCGCCGCCGGCCGCCGTGGGCCGCGCCAAACATGCACGCCGCAACCGGAGCAAGCGTATCCTCTTATGATCATGCATCCCCAATTCGATCCCGTGGCCGTCAGCCTCGGGCCGCTTCATGTCCGCTGGTATGGCCTCATGTATCTCATCGGCTTTGCCGCAGCCTGGCTGCTCGGCCGGTATCGGGCCTCGCGTCCCGGTTCGGGCTGGACCGGGCTTGAGGTCGACGACCTGATCACCTACCTGGTGCTCGGCGTGGTGGTCGGCGGGCGGGTCGGCTACATGCTGTTTTACGATCTGCCGGCGCTGCTCGCCAATCCCCTGTCGCTGTTCATGGTCTGGCAGGGCGGCATGTCGTTTCACGGCGGGTTTGTGGGCGTGCTGACGGTGGTGTGGCTGTGGGGAAAAAAGACCGGCAAGGGCTTCTGGGGGGTGGCGGACTTTACCGCTCCCCTGGCTCCGTTCGGCATCTTCGCCGGCCGCATCGGCAATTTCATCAACGGCGAACTCTGGGGCAAGGCGACCAACCTGCCCTGGGGCGTGGTCTTTCCCGACCCCCGGGCCGGCGGCATCCCCCGGCATCCCTCCCAACTCTACGAAGCCGGGCTCGAAGGGGCGGCGCTGTTCACCATCGTCTGGCTCTATTCGTCCAAAAAGCACAAGCCCGGCGCGGTCAGCGGCGTTTTCTCGATCTTTTACGGCCTGTTCCGCTTCGCCATGGAATTCGTGCGCCTGCCCGATCCCCAGCTCGGCTACCTGGCCTTCGGCTGGCTGACCATGGGCCAGCTCCTCAGCCTGCCGGTCATCGCCTTTGGCCTGTGGCTCCTCCTGCGCCCAGCGCCCCGGCCCACGGCCGACGCCTGAAGCGTCCGTCCGCTGCGGCGGGCCTATTCGCGGTGCAAGGGGATGAGCACGAACTCGCCGCACAGATCCTCGGCCTGGGTCTCCGGCCACACCGCCACATAGGTCTTGCCCCGGGCCTGCTCCACCGGGGCCGTGGCCGGGGCCGGCGCGTGGCGCTTGCAGTAGCCCCACTCCCCGCCCTGCATCTCCTCCGGCGGACAATAGCGGTCTTCCGGGGGTATGGGCCCTTTCCAGTACCGGCACATCCTGCATTTCTGTTTCATACTGCCTGCCCGGGGGCGTCGCGCCGCTTGTTGCATGCCGCCGGCCCTCCCCTTTATTGCCTCGTGTGTTCCCCGGACAGGCCGCCGGGGTTCGGCTTACGGCCGGACGCCGCCCGTGGGCAGCCCCGGCGTCGTGATCTCGAAGATTTCCGGCCAGCGCTTGCCCGTGACCCAGACCCGGCCGGTGGCCGGATCGCAGGCGATGCCGTTTAAGACATTGTCGGGATCGGCGCTGTCGCCGCCGGGACGCAGATCGGCGCAATCCACCCAGGCCGTCACCCGGCCGCTGGCCGGATCGATGACGGCGATGCGGGTCTCCCCCCAGACATTGGCCCAGATGCGCCCGGCCACCAGCTCCAACTCGTTGAGACGGTTCACGGGCGCGCCGTCGTCGGTGACCTTGATGGAACCGACGGCGGCCATGGAGGCCGGATCGTAAAAGGTCAGGGTATCCGAGCCGTCGCTGACCGCGAGCGTGCCGCCAAACGGGCACACGCCCCAGCCTTCGGTGGGCAGAGGCAACTCGCCGACCGGGGAAAGATCCCCCGGCCTGGCCGTCAGCACCCGGCCCTCGCGCCAGGTCAACTGGTAGAGCAGGCCGCCGGACAGCGCCAATCCCTCGCCGAAGACCGAGGCCGGCAAGGCGCGCCGGGCCAGCACCTTGCCCGTGGCCGCGTCCAGGCGGCGCAGGCTCGACTGGCCGTACAGGCCCGTGCTCTCGAAAAAAAAGCCGTCATGGTAGAGCAGCCCCTGGGTGAAGGCGGCGGGATCATGGGGCAGGCGGGCCTTGACCGTGGCCGTGAAAACCGGAGCCCCCAAGGCCTGGGGCAGCGCCGGCAGCAGGAGCAGCAGCGCCGCCAGCAGCAAAAACCCTGTGAACCGTCCGAGCAACGCGCGCATGCCTGTCCTCCTCGCTGTGGCGGCCCCGCCGCCCCGGACGCCCGGTGGACGGGGCGACGATCCAGATCGGGGCGGGTTGCGCGGAACCCATTGTTTTTCCATTATTCTGGCGTGTTAGCACGACATATCGAGGCTTGCAAGGCAGCGCGCGCGCAAAAACAGCGCAACGGCCTGTTTGCCGTCGCGCTGTTTCGTGCTAGAAAGCGGCCATGAAAGACATCCTGCTCTTCGGCGGCATCCTGGTCGCCTGGTTCCTGGTGGTGCGATTTCTCTTTCCCAAACTCGGCATCCGAGGCTGAGGCGTCGATTCGGGGTGCGGTCCGCATCCCAGGAAATCCCCGCCGCCCGCCGACCAGGACGACCGCGGCGATCCGCCTAAAAACTGATCTTGAGGCCGATGTTGCCGCCAAGGTTGTCCATGCCCTTGTCGGAAAACGAGCCCAGGTGCTGGTAGCGGCCGGCGGCCTTGAGGCTGACGTTTTTGCCGATGGCCACCGATCCGCCCAGGTCGGTCTGGCCAACGCCGCTTTGCTTGGAACCGTTGTACGGCAAATCCTTTTCGGCAAAGACCCCGCCCCCGCCGGCTCCGACGGAAAGCGTGCCCTTGGGCGTGCGCACGAAATTCCAGCGGGCCATGGCCGCAACGCCCACGGCGTTGTTGGTGATCTCCGAACTGGCCTGGCCCAGGGGCGTCGGCTTCTTGGCCGTCTGGTCCACGGCGTAGCCCAGGCCTTCGGCCTCGACGGCCACGCCGTCGGCAACGTAATGCCCGACCGCGCCGCCGTAAGTGCCGATCGCGTTGACGTTGGGGTTGGTGGTTCCGTAGACCCCGCCCCGCGGTTCGACGTAACTCGTCCCCCGGGTGTATTCCTGGGCCGTGGCCGCGCCGGCCTGCAGCAATGCGGCGCAGGCGGCAATGGTGCACAGGGTGCGTCTCATGGCTGGGCTCCTTTCCCCGGAAAGGGGGCAGTCCGGGCCTAGTGCATCAGCGACTTGGCCGACTGAGACTTGGCCTCTGTTTTGAGCGACGGCAGCTTTTCCAGGATCACGGCCGTGCCGTAGCAGGAAAAATACCGGGAGCCGTCGGGATGGAAGGCCACGTTCTCCTGGTAGCCGATGATGGCGTCGGCCCCGATGTCCAGGGCGCTGGCGGTCAGCCCATAGAAGGCGCACTCCGAATCGAAGCCGCGTCCGCTGACCAGGCCGAGCACCCGGCGGATCTTGCGGCCCTCGATGCACGGGGTGGTCACCACCGGGAACTTGCCGCTGAAAAAGAGCTCCTTGGCATTTTTGAGCCTAGCCCCCTTCTTGAGTTCCTCGTGGCGTTCCTTGATCCGCTTTTCACCACCGGAAAAAATGGAAAGCATGCCGTCCTCCTTCGTATCGCGGTTCTGCGGCGTCATGACCAGCCGCCTTCCAATCAGCTTCTTCCGTGTCTAAGCAAGGAGCCTGCCAAAGTATTTTCTTCTTTTATTGCAGGATACTAACTTCAATCGTTGTCGGACTGTCAAAATCTCGACCGGTCCGGCAGCCCCGGAGCGGGCCATGAAAAAAGCCGGACCAGCACGGTCCGGCTTTTGCTTTCGGGGGGCGCGGGGAGGCGATCAACCGGCTTTGTCCAGATAGCGGCGCACGGCCGGATTGGGACGCACGGTGGTGCGGTAGCCGGACAGGCGCTGATTCTCCTGCTTGGCCCGCTGCAGGTCGGTCTGGAGCTCGGCATGGAGCCGTCTGGCCTCGACCGTGAGCTGGCCTTGCAGGTTCTTGAGCTTATGCAGCTTGTCCCGAAGCAGGCCGATGCTCTCCGGGTCGGCGCAGCGCCAGGCCATGTCCAGCAGGCGGCCGCGATCCTTGGCCAGCTTCTCGGCTTCTTCGATCTCGCCGGCCAGCAGATAATGCAATTCCCGTTCACCAGTGGCCAGGGCCGCTTCGAGAAATTCAAGCTTGTCCGACATGACATTATTCCTTTGCAGTGCCCGCAAAGCCCGCCTGCAGTTCGCCGATCACCACCTTGAACCGTCCCATGGCCGGGATGAATTCGTATTCCAGGAGGTCGGCCAGCAGAATCCAGTCTTCGTTTTCGAGCACTTCGAGCATTTCCGAAAACAGGGTGGAAATTTCGTCGGCCGCCGCATTGAAGGCGGAGTCGGCAGGCTGGATGGACTCGTTACGCAACACGCCGATCATGTTGAGGAAGTCCCGGGTCACGTCCATGAGGTCCTGGTAGACTTCCAGCCCCTCGGCGTCCTCGGCCTGGCGGAACAGCTCGGCCACGCGCCGCGCGCCGTGATCCATGAGGGACACGACCTTGCCAAGCTCCTGGCTGATGCTCAGGGCCATGTCCATGACCGGAACGCTTCGCACTTCCACGGACTCGATCTCGTCGACCTCGATGTCCTCGGCCTGATGTGGGTAGATTTCGGAAAAGCTCTCGTTGTTGACAAAAACATCGGTGACGACGCGGCCTTCGAGCTCGTCCGTCTCCATGATGCCCAGCAGGATTTCCTCGAGATTGTGAAACTGCCC
>JBKICS010000400.1:0-11421 GCA_046567015.1 Acidobacteriota bacterium
CTGTCCCGGGTTCTGGCCCTGGACCCCGAGGGACTTTACCGGGTGGTGCGCGAGACCGGCATCACCATGTGCGGGGTGCTGCCCATGGTGCTCGGACTTTCCATCGTCCTTGGCCTGGGAGCGACGTCCGCCCGGCTGGCCGCCTATGCCACCTCGGGCGAGGTGAGCGGCGACTACGACCAGGTGGTGGGCTACGCCGGCGTTTTGGTGGAGTAGGAAAGGAGAACCGCTGCTAAAAGGAGAGCGCCCATGAACCGTCTGTCCGCCGTTTTGCTCCTGGCCCTGGCCTTTTGTCTGCCAAACGCCGCCTGGGCCCAGTTCGGCCTTCTCCAACAGGGCGTCGATGCCGTGACCAGCGGCAAGAAAGCGGCCGAGCCGGCCAAAACGCCGGGCGGCGGCGTTTCGGGCGGCGGGGCGACGCTGGCCCGGGACACCACCTATCAAAACCCGGCCCGGGGATTTGCCTTCACCATCCCGGCCGGCTGGAAACTGGAGAGCGGCGATCCGGCCAGCGAATCCGTGCTGTTCATGAAGCCCGGAACCACCTGGAGCTTCCAGTTCCACCTGGAGCAGATGGCGCCGAGTTTTCCGCGCAAGGCTTCGGTGGATGCGTCGCTTAAGCAGGCCAAGGAGATGGTCGGCATCAACAAATACCTGGAAGCCAAGCGCCGCGACGACGGCAACGCCAAGAACAAGTGCGGCGTCATCGGCTGGGAGATCGTGGAAGCGCCCCAGAAAAACGACTACCAGCGCATCATCTGGCAGGCCTATGACGGCGAGAACTACTACATGAATTTCATGGCCAGCAGCGAGAACAAGGATTTCGCGGCGGCCCGCCCGGCCTTGCGCCAGATTATGGACTCCATTCAGTTCTGTCGGTAAGAAGGAGCAACGGTGGAGCCGCAACGCTCCCCGGCAACCCAGGCTTAAAACGCGGAAGAGGTATTATGAAACGTTCGTCTTTCCTCGCTGGCCAGTTCCGGTTCGCGGCCGTGCTGGCCCTGTCCCTGGCCCTGGCCTCCTGCGCGGTCTACACCCCGCCCAACCCGCAAATCAACGGCGTGGTCGATCCGGCCGCGCTGCCAAGCGCCGTGCGCACGGCCGAGTGGGACGTCGGCGCGGTGCGCTACGTCTGGAACGGGCATGGCATCAACTATTACGAGGCCGGCCTGTTTCCGGTGCTGCTGCTGGTGCGCAACAAGTCCGGACGCGCCCCCATTGTGTATCCCGAAGAATGTCGCGGCATCGGACCCGGCGGCGTGGAATATCCGCCCTACGCCGTGGCCCAGGCCTCGGACGTGGTGTTCAATTCCACGGCCTACCAGAAAAGCGCCCAGGCGGCCGTGGTCGGCGGCCTGACCGGCGCGGCCGTGGGAGCCGGCCTCGGCGCGCTGATCGGATCGGGCTTCAACCACGGCTGGGGAGCCGGACCCGGGGCGCTTATCGGCGCGGGCGTCGGCGCGGTTGGCGGGGCCGCCCTGTCCCAGCAGCCGAGCATGGACCAGTACCGGGCCACGGTCTATCAGGACATCGCCACCTATTCCTGGCGGGCCGCGCCCATCGCGCCCATGGCGCTCATGCCCGGCTATCTCTACTTCCCGGCCAACCTCGGCGTCCATTCCCTGCGGGTGGTGCTGCGGTTCGACAACCAGGCCCAGACGTTGGTCGTGCCCATCAACAATCCGGTCTGGTAGGCTTTGGGCAAAACGGCGCGGGCCAGGCCCCGCCGTCATGCTGTGCAAGCAAGGGGAGGAGAGGCCACTTTCCTCCCCTGTTCTTTTGGGGGGAAAGGCAGGCGACAACTGGTTGGGATCGACTGCCGACGGCGGGCGAGGGGCCGCGCGCCTCTTGCGGCGATAGCCCCAAAATGGCGTGGCCAGGGCGTCAACAGTCGTTTGCCCGGCGTACCCGCCAGGAGCCGGCCGGCTCAATCGGGATCGGGGAACGTTCCCGGCCGATCCTGATGCGCCGTTGGACCGGTCCAGGCAGGATCCACGAAAAAGGGGGATCTCCCTGTGGAAGATCCCCCTGCAGTGGCTGGTGGGCGGGCCTATGAGCAGCGATCGCCGCCGCGTCCGCCGCGGTCACGGTCGCCGCCGGGACGACGGTCGCCGCCGCGTCCGCCGCGATCCCGGTCGCCGCCGGGACGACGGTCGCGGAAACCGCCGCCGCCGGTCTTGGCGTAGTCGGCCGGATCGTAGGGGATGCCGCGCTCCTCGTTGATGACGGCCTTGCGCGACAGGCGCACGCGGCCGGTGGGCTCGACGTCGAGCACCTTGACCTCGAGCTCCTGGCCCATCTTGACCACGTCGGCCGGGCTCGTCACGCGTTCCACGTCGAGCTGGGAGACGTGGACCAGGCCTTCGAGGCCCGGCAGGATCTCGACGATGACGCCGCACTCGATGATCTTGATGACCCGGCCCTTGTAGTTGGCGCCGACGTCAGCATGCTGGTCGTAGTATTCCACCCGGGCCTTGGCCTTTTCCAGGGACTCGAGCGTCGGGGCGAAGATGGAGATCTTGCCCGTGTCCTCGATGTCGATGGACGCGCCGGTGTCGGCCGTGATGGACTTGATGTTCTTGCCGCCGGGTCCGATCACTTCACGGATCTTTTCCGGGTTGATGTGCACCACGGCCAGCTGCGGGGCCAGGGTGGAGAGTTCGGGGCGCGGCGCGGCCAGGACAGCGGCCATGCGGCCGAGGATGTGCAGGCGGGCTTCCTTGGCCTGGTACAGCGCCTTGCGCATGACGGCCTGGGGAATGCCGGCGATCTTGATGTCCATCTGGATGCCGGTGACGCCGTCGGCGCTGCCGGCCACCTTGAAGTCCATGTCGCCCATGGCGTCCTCGTCGCCGAGGATGTCGGTCAGGACCAGGAAGTCGTCGCCTTCCTTGATAAGGCCCATGGCGATGCCGGCCACCGGAGCGGTGATGGGCACGCCCGCGTCCATCAGCGCCAGCGAAGCGCCGGCCACCGAGGCCATGGACGAGGAGCCGTTGGACTCCAGGATCTGGGAGACCACGCGCATGGTGAAGGGGAAGTCCTCGGGGCCGGGCAGCACGGGCAGGATGGACCGTTCGGCCAGGGCGCCGTGGCCGATGTCCCGGCGGGACGGGCCGCGCAGCATCTTGACCTCGCCCACGCAGTAGGGCGGGAAGTTGTAATGGAGCATGAAACGTTTGAACGTCTCGCCGTTGAGCGTCTCGATCTTCTGCTCATCGCCGGTGGAACCCAGCGTGGCCACGCACAGGGCCTTGGTCTCGCCCCGGGCGAACAGCGCGGAACCGTGGGTGCGCGGCAGCACGCCCACTTCGATGCCGATGGGGCGCACCGTGGTGACGTTGCGGCCGTCGAGGCGGATGCCGGTGTCCTTGATAAGCGCCCGCAGCAGCTTCTTCTCCATGGTCTCGAGGATCTCGCCGGCCTTCATCTTGTAGGCCGGGTTCTCCGGGAAGGCGGCGAGGACGGCTTCGACGACGGCGGCCTTGACGGCGCGGCGCGCGTCACGACGGGCCATCTTTTCCTTGATGGTAAAGGCTTCCTTGAGCTTGGCTTCGCCGGCCTCGCGCACCACGGCTTCCAGATCCTCCGGGGTCACCGGCGGCGTGAAGGCGAGCTTTGGCTTGCCGGCCTTGCCTCGCATCTCCTCCTGGAGGTCGAGCAGGGGCAGCACGGCGTTGTGGCCGAATTCCAGGGCGTCGGCCAGCAGATCCTCGGAGACGAAGCGTCCGCCGCCTTCGACCATGACCACGGCGTCGCGGGAAGCGGCGAACACGAGGTTGAGCATGGAGTCGGCGCTTATCTGGGAGACGGTGGGATTAAGGACGAACTGGCCGTCGATGTAGCCCACCCGGCCGCCGGCGATGGGGCCCTGGAAGGGGATCTTGGACATGTGCAGGGCGGTGGACGCGCCGGTCAGGGCCAGCACGTCCGGCTCGACGACGCCGTCGGCCGAGAGCACCGTGGCGATGATCTGCACTTCGTCGCGAAAGCCCTTGGGAAAAAGCGGCCGGCAGGGGCGGTCGATCAAGCGGCACACGAGCACTTCGCGCTCGGACGGGCGGCCGATCTCGCGGCGGAAATAGGAGCCCGGGATGCGCCCGGCGGCGTAGGCCATCTCCTGGTAGTCGACGACCAGGGGGAAAAAGCCTTTTTCCTCGGCCAGGGCCTGGGTGCAGACCGTCACCAGCACGACGGTGCCGCCGGACTGGATCCACACCGCCCCGTCGGCCTGGTTGGCCAGACGACCGGTTTCGATGATGACGGGCTTGCCGCCGATGGTTGTTTCGAGACGGATGGGATCAAAGGTCATTGTCATAGGCACCTCTTGAGATGAAGGGAGCGGCAGTACAAAGCGGTCTGCCCTCCCGCCATGCAGCAGGCGCGGCGGCCGCCGGGACGGGAGTCCCGGGAGCGGGCGCGCATAATGCATGCGCGGGAAGGCGGGGTCCGGCGAACCGGACCCCGTTTTTTTCGGACTACTTGCGAACTACTTGCGGATGCCAAGCTTGGCGATCAGGTCGCGGTAGCGTTGGACGTCCTTCTTCTTCAGGTAGTTAAGAAGTTTACGGCGCTGGCCGACCATTTTCAAAAGGCCCGTGCGGGAGTGGAAGTCCTTGGGGTGGCTCTTGAAGTGTTCGGTCAGGTACACGATGCGCGCCGTCAGCAGAGCGACCTGGACCTCGGGGGATCCGGTGTCGCCTTCGTGCTTCTGGTGTCCGTTGATGACTTGCGCCTTGCTGTCGGCAGTCATAACCACAGCGATATCCTCCTGTTTAAGGGGTTCCTTGGCGCGCGGGGGCGTCAGTGCCGTCGCGCCGGGCCGGTTGCGGGTCGCCGAAGAGACCGCGCAGGATGGCCCACCTGAGCCTGCCGTCCGTTGCCTCGGCCCTGGCCAGGGCCAGGGGCAGGCGTGCCGGGCTGACAAGCAGGGCGCACGTGCCGTCGGGGAAGCCTTCGCCCGTCGGGATACGGATACCCCGGCGGACGTGTTCGGCTGCCGCGTCGTCAAGGACGACGGTTGGCCAGTGGGGCAGGGCGGCTTCCAGCGGAATGATCCGCGAAGGCAGCGACTGCGGGTCGGCCAGGATGTCGTCCAGGCTGTGCGCCTGCGCCAACTCGAAGGGACGGCTCGCCTCCCGGGTCAGGGCGGTCATGATCGCGCCGCACTCCATTCGCATCCCCAGGCTGTGGACCAGGGAGCGTATGTAGACGCCGGCGGATACCCGGACCCGGAAGGTTGCCGACGGCGGGTCGACCGATACGGCCCGCGCGTCGAAAACGGAAATATCTTTCACCTTCACCGGGGCGGCCAGGCCCTTGCGGGCCAGTTCGTACAGGGGCCGTCCCTGGTGCTTGGCCGCCGAGTAGGGCGGCACTTCCTGGCTGGTCAGTTCCTGCCAGGATTTAATGGCCTGGGCAAGGACTTCCGGCGTGACGTGCTCCCAGGGGGCGGTGGCGGTCACGGTTCCCTGGCTGTCGTAGGTGTCCGTGGTCTGCCCGAGTGTGAGCGCGCCGAGGTAGGTCTTTTCGCCCTCCATGACGTAGGGAGCGATCTTGGTGGCCTCGCCTAAAAGCACCACCAGCACGCCGGCAGCCAGCGGATCGAGCGTACCGGCATGGCCGATCTTTTTCTGGCCCAGGCGCTTGATGGCCGTCAGGCACCAGGTGGAGGTGGGGCCGGTTGGCTTGTTGAGCACCAGGACGCCGTGGAGCTGGGGCAGGGGATATTTTTTCTCAGCCACGCAGCGGCTCCACGACCTTGCACAGCGCGCCCGCCAGGGCGGCCTCGGCCTCGACCAGGGGCATGCCCAGCTTGCCGCCCGAGGCGTTTTTATGGCCGCCGCCGCCAAAGGCTTTCGCGACGGTCTGGATATTGACCTGACCCACCGAGCGCAGGGAAAATTTCACGCCGCCTTCGGGTACTTCGCGCACGAGCAAGGCGGCCGCGACACCCTTGATGCGCAGGGCGTTGTTAATGAGCCCCTCGCAGTCCTCGGACGTGGTCCCGGTGCGCGCGAGCATCTCCTGCGATACCCTGATCAGGCCGACCTGTCCATGGCAGCAGACCTCAAGGCTGCCGAGCACCTCGGACCACAGGCGCACCCGGTTCATGCTCCACTGATTCTTGATGCGCGCCCCGGCGGCCCCGACGTCCAGGCCGCCCCGGATCATTTCGGCCACGAGCTCAAGGCACACGGCGGTGGTGCCGCTGAAGCTGAAAAACCCGGTGTCCGTGGCCAGGGCGGTGTAGAGGGCCTCGGCCAGGGGGCCGGTCAGGGGGACGCCCAGATCCTTGGCGATAAGGGCCACCATCTCGCCGGCGGCGCTGCGGCTGGGATCGATCCAGTTGACGACGCCGAAGCCGGGATTGCCCAAATGGTGGTCGATGACCGCCACCCGGGCCGGATCAAGCAGTTTTTCCAGCTCGCCCAGGCGCGCTCCGTCGCCGCAGTCCAGGACGATGCACAGGTCGTAGTCGTCGTCCAGGGGATGATCGAGCAGCGGCGCCGGCAGCTCCATCCAGCCGTACTGGGGCGGCACCGGGGAGTCGTTTAACAGGGAATAATTCTTGCCGAGCGCTTCCAGGACAAAGCCCATGGCGGCCGTCGAACCCAGGGCGTCGCCGTCCGGCCCGGCATGGGCGGCCACCAGGAAGTTCCGGCCGGCCCGAATGCGGCGGACGATCTCATGCCTCGGGTCGGGCATAGACCATGTCCTCCAGATAGGTGTCGCGGGAAAAGCGCAGATCGGGCACGAATTTCATGGCCAGGCGCTTGCCGAGCTGGGTGCGCAGAAATCCCTTGGCCTGGTCCAGGGCTTTTTGGGCGGCGGCCAGGCGGGCCTCGTCGCCGCTTAGGGTGTAGAACACCTGGGCGATGGACAGGTCGGCGTTTAAGGTCACGCCGCTTATGGTGACGAGTTCGAGCCGGGGATCCCGGACGTCTTCGAGAAGGGCCAGGGCCATTTCCCGGGCAATCTGGTCGGCCAGGCGGTGGGAGCGCCGCGATGCGGTACGTTTCATGAAGGGTTCCGATCGATCAAAGCGTTAGAATTTCGATGTCGTCGTAGACCAGTTCGGCCAGGGCGGCGGCTTCGACCATGTTCACGGCCTTTTGCAGCAGGCCCCGCACGTGGTCGGCGTCATTGGACACGGTGACGGCGGCCAGGACAAGGGTGTCCCAGGATTCCTGCATGGCCACTTCGGCGGCGGCCACGTTGAACTTGTTGCGCAGTTTTTGCTTGAGGCTCTGGGCCACGCGGCGCTTGCCCTTGAGGGAGTCGTTGCCGTGGAGGGCGAATTGGAGCGTGAGGACGCCTACGACCATGTCTGTCTTCCCCGACGGGCGGGGGGCGGTTGGAAAGCCGGTTATACGGAGTCCCCGACCGCCGGCAACAACCCGGCGGTCGGGGTCCGAAACGGGGCGGCCAGGGCCGCCCCGCGCATGTCTTTACAGAGTGGCCCGTTCTTCCACCGACTCGAAGGCCTCGATGACGTCACCGACCTTGATGTCGTTGAAGTTTTCCAGGCCAACGCCGCACTCGTAGCCCTTGGTGACTTCCTTGACGTCGTCCTTGAAGCGGCGAAGCGAGGCGAGCTTGCCGGTGTAGACCACCACGCCGTCGCGCAGCAGGCGCACGCCGGCGATGCGGGTGAGCTTGCCGTCCATGACGCCGCAGCCGGCAACCGTGCCGACCTTGGGCACGCTGAAGGTGTCGCGCACCTCGGCCTGACCCAGGTACTGCTCGCGGATGACCGGAGCGAGCATGCCGGACATGGCGTCTTTGATTTCGCTGACGACCTTGTAGATGATGTCGTAGAAGCGCACGTCCACGCTCTCGCGTTCGGCCATTTCCTTGACCTTGATGGTCGGGCGCACGTTGAACCCGATGATGATGGCCGAGGAGGCGGAGGCCAAGAGCACGTCGGATTCGGTGATGGCCCCGGCCCCGGCGTGGATGATGTTGACCTTGACCTTGTCGGTGGAGAGCTTTTTGAGCGCGTCGGCAATGGCCTCAAGCGAGCCCTGCACGTCGGCCTTGAGCACCAGATTGAGCGTCTGGGCCTCGGCTTCGGGGCGGCTGGCCAGGAAGGTTTCGAGAGTGACCTTGGAGGCCTTGCCAAGCTCGCGTTCGCGCTGCTTGGTGGCCCGGGTCTCGGCGATGCGGCGGGCGACCTTTTCGTCCTCGACGCCGACGAACTCGTCGCCGGCCTCGGGCACGCCCTCGAAGCCCTGGACCTCGATGGGCATGGCCGGTCCGGCTTCCTTGATCTTGCGACCCTGGTCGTCGAAGCAGGCCCGCACCCGGCCGGAGAACACGCCGCAGACAAAGGCGTCGCCCTGGTGCAGGGTGCCTTCCTGGATGAGCACCGTGGCCACGGGGCCGCGTCCCTTGTCCAGGCGGGCTTCGACGATATGGCCCCGGGCGCGCTTGTCCGGATTGGCGGAGAGCTGCAGCACTTCGGCCTGCAGGAGAATCATTTCGAGCAGTTCGTCCAGGCCGATCTTCTGCTTGGCCGAGACGTTGGCGAAGATGGTGTCGCCGCCCCATTCCTCGGGGACAAGGCCCAGTTCGCCCAGTTCGCGCTTGACCCGGTCGGGGTTGGCGTCGGGCTTGTCGATCTTGTTGACGGCGACCACGATGGGCACGCCGGCGGCCCGGGAGTGGTTGACCGCTTCGCGGGTCTGATCCATGACGCCGTCGTCGGCGGCCACGACCAGGACCACGATGTCGGTGACCTGGGCGCCGCGGGCGCGCATGGCGGTGAACGCCTCGTGGCCCGGGGTGTCCAGGAAGACGATGTCGCCCCGGTTGGTGCTGACGTGGTAGGCGCCGATATGCTGGGTGATGCCGCCGGCCTCGCCGGACACGACGTTGGAGAGGCGGATGGCGTCGAGCAACGAGGTCTTGCCGTGGTCGACGTGGCCCATGATGGTGACCACGGGCGGACGCGGCTTCTTGTCCTCGGGATTGTCGATTTCGGCGCTGATGATGTAGTCGTCCTCGGAGAAGCCCGACTTTTCGATCTCGAAGCCGAATTCGGCCGCAGCCAGGGTGGCGGTCTCGATGTCCAGCGACTGGTTGATGGTCACCAGCGCCCCGAGGCCGAGCAGCACCTTGATCAGATCCTGGGCCTTGGAGCCCATCTGCTTGGCCAGGTCCGAGACGCGGATGGTTTCTTCCATCCGGATCTTGCGCTTGGCGGCCTTCATCGGCTGGGCCCCGGCGTCGGACTTGGAGCCCAGGAAGTCGTCGCGGTTCTTCTTGCGCTTGAACTTGCCGCCGCGACCGCCGGTGCGATCCTGGACATCGCCGATATTTTTCTTGCCGCCCTTGCCGGCGGCGGCATTCTTGCGGCGCTGTTCTTCCGTGGTCTGGCCGCCGAATTCCACGACGCGGCGGTCTTTCTTGCGCTTCTTGTCGTCGCCCGTGCCGGGAGCCGGCGGCATGCCCGGCACCGGACGACCGGCCGGACGGGGCGCGCCGGGCGTAAATCCCGGAGCGCCGGGGCGGCCGGGACCGCCGGGACGGCCGGGGCCGCCGGGACGCTGGCCTTCGCCGGCCGCCGGGCGGCGGGGGTCAGGGGCCGGAGTCCGCTTGGGATCGGGCATGGAAATGATGCGCACCTTGGGGGCCGGGGCCGGTTCGGGCCGGCGGGCCTTCTTGCGGCGCTTTTCTTCCTCGGATTCGCCGGCAGCGGCCTGGGTCGCGTCGACGGCTTCGCCTTGCGGGGCGGGCGCGTCGGGACCGGCGGCAACTTCGGGCTGGACCGGAGCCTCGGGCGCTTCGGGAGCGGCGGCCGTGACTTCCGGGCCGGCCGGGGCAGGGGCCTCGGCGACGACCTCGGGTTCGGCCGGGGCCGGTTCCGGAGCCTTTTCCGGCTCGGGCCGCTCGATGATGCGGGCCGTGGCCGCCGGACGCACGATGCGGGCATTGCCGGCCGGAGCCGACGGCACCGGGGGCGCGGCCTGCGGTTCCTCTTCGGCGGCGGCAAAGGCCGCGAAATCCTCGGCCTGGGGCGCGTACTCGGTCTCCTCCGGGGCCTCGGCCTCGGCGGCGGCCACGACCTCGGCCACAGGCATGTCCTGCGGTTCTTCCGGGGTCGGGATCTCGGGTTCGGCGTCCCGGGAAGCGTCCGAAGCGGCGGCGGCCGGGGGGGTGGGGGCGGCCTTGCGGCGGCGGACGATGACGCCGGGCTGTACCTCGGTGTCGATGACCTGGGTGCGACTGGAGGCGCCCTGGCGCACGCGAGCGCGGACCTGGGCGGCTTCCTCGTCGGTCAGGGTGCCCATCTGGCTTTTGACCGCGATGCCGAGTTCGCGCAGGATGTGCAGCATGTCCTTGTTGGACAGGCTCAGATCCTTGGTAATGTCCTTGATTCTGATTTTATTCACCTTGACCCCCCCTCCGTCGCCTGGGCCGACCGGAGTATTTCAAAAATTTCTCGGCGCATTCGGGGTTGGCGCAGAGATAATGCCCGCGTCCGGGCATGGCGGCCCGGGGATCGGGCACGAGCCCCGCCCCCCCGCCGACGGCCGCTACGTGTCGCGTCAGGGCGCCTTTGGCAAAGCGGCCCCGACAGATCACGCACATGCGCACCGGCGTTGCCGGCCGATCATGCGACTTGCCGCGCGTCATCAGGCCTCGTCCGAGGTTTTCGGCGTTTTGGCCGGCGCGTCGTCCGCAGTGGTCGGCGTCGTCTCGGACGGCGCCTGCGGGGCGGCATCTTCCTGGTCTGCGGCGGCTTCCTCGGCGGCAGCGGCATCGCTGTCCTCGTCGGCCGACTCTTGCGCAGGTTTGTCGAATGCGCCCATAAGTTTCAGGGCCGCGCGCAGGTCGTCGCGCTTTCGCGGCGTCATGCCGCTGATGGCGTCGATGGCTGCGTCGTCGGCTTCGGCCAGCTGTTCCATGGTGTCAAAGCCGGCGGCAATGATGTTGTCCACGTGGATCTCGGCCACGCTGGCCAGCTGCTCCAGGAATTTCTTGGAGACGTTGGCTTCGCGGAACCGGGATTCGGTGAAAATATCGATCTTCCAGCCCAAAAGCTTGGCGGCCAGTTTGACGTTTTGTCCCTTGCGGCCGATGGCCAGGTTGAGCTGATCGTCGGTGACCACCACTTCCAGGGATTTTTCGTCCTCGTCCACGGAGATGCGGGTGACCCGGGCCGGGGACAGGGCGTTGGCGGCGTAGGTGGCGATTTCGGGATTCCAGACCACGATGTCGATGCGCTCGCCGCGCAGCTCCTGGACGATGTTCTGGATGCGCGAACCGCGAATGCCGACGCAAGCGCCCACCGGATCGACGTCGCGGTCCTTGGAGATGACCGCCACCTTGGCCCGGGAGCCGGGATCGCGCGAAACGCCGACGATTTTCACCGTGCCGTCGGAGACTTCCGGCACTTCGCGGGCAAAAAGGGCC
>JBKICS010000401.1:0-3443 GCA_046567015.1 Acidobacteriota bacterium
TGACCGGCTCCCTTTTTACCCTGTCACCTTGTTCAAAATTTCCCAGAGGAGTTGAGGCGCATGGAAAAGACGGTATTTTGGATCGAAGGCGACGGCATTGGCCCGGATGTCTGGAAGGCCGGCCGGCCGGTGCTCGACGCCGCCGTGGCCAAGGCTTACGGCGACAGCCGCAAGCTCGTGTGGAAGGAGCTGCTGGCCGGCGAGAAGGCCTTCAAGGAAGTCGGGGACTATCTGCCCCAGGCCACCGTCGATGCCCTGAGCACGGCTGAACTCGCCTTCAAGGGGCCGCTTGGCACCCCGGTCGGCGGGGGATTTCGCAGCCTGAACGTCACCCTGCGCCAGGTGCTCGACCTCTACGCCTGCATCCGGCCCATCAAATATTTCAAGGGGATCGAGTCGCCGGTCAAGCGCCCGGACCTCGTGGACATGATCATCTTCCGCGAGAACACCGAGGACGTCTATGCCGGCATCGAGTACGCCTCCGGCACGCCCGAGGCCAAGCGGCTGATCGCGTTTCTGCGCGACGAACTCGGGGCCAAGGTGGACGAAACCGCCGGCATCGGCATCAAGCCCATCACCCCGGCCGGGTCCAAGCGGCTCGTGCGCAAGGCCATCCAGCACGCCGTGGCCCACAAGAAGCCCAGCGTCACCCTGGTGCACAAGGGCAACATCATGAAGTACACCGAAGGCGCGTTTCGGGCCTTCGGCTACGAAGTGGCGGCCACCGAATTCGCCGACGCCTGCATGACCGAGCAGGAAGCCGCGGCCGGCGGCACCAAGTCCATCGTGGTCAAGGACCGCATCGCCGACAACATGTTCCAGGTGGCGCTCATGCGGCCCCAGGACTATTCCGTCATCGCCACCACGAATTTGAACGGCGACTACATCTCCGACGCCCTGGCCGCCCAGGTCGGCGGGCTGGGTCTGGCTCCCGGCGTCAACATGAGCGAAAAGCTGGCCTTTTTCGAACCCACCCACGGCACCGCCCCGGGCATTGCCGGCAAGGACCAGGCCAACCCCGGCAGTCTGGTCTTAAGCGGCGCCATGCTGCTTGAGCACATCGGCTGGCACGAGGCCGCCAAGCTCATCCATGACTCCATGGACAAGACCATCAGCGACAAGAAGGTCACCGTGGATCTGGCCGACCAGATCCCGGGCGCGGTCACGGTCGGCTGCGCCGCCTTCGGCGAACTGCTGGCGAAAAACCTCTAGGCGCTTTTCCGGATTGCCGGCAACGCCGCCCGCTCCCTTGGGCCGGCGGCGTTGCCCCTTGAAAAAAATCGCAAACCCGCGATAGTGGCCCGGCCCGGGGCGCGACACATCGTCGCGCTCGGGAAAGCGGCCCCTCGCGCCGTTCGGTCAACGCGTCCGCCCGTTTGCGGCGGCGCGCCGTCCGGTTTGACATTTCTGTTTCCTGCACCCATGAGCACATCCCTTGGCGAAGGGAAAAGGGGGCCAGATGGCCGTTGTCGGCGTGGATACCGGCGGCACGTTTACCGACATCATCTGCCGGACCGGGCAAGGCTTTGCCGTGGTCAAGCTGCCCTCAACCCCGGACGATCCGGCGCGAGCCATCCTTAACGGGCTGGCCCGTCTGTCCCTGCCCCCGGATCGGGTCATGCACGGCTCCACCGTGGCCACCAACGCCCTGCTCGAACGCCGGGGCGCGGCCACGGCCTTCGTGACCAACGTCGGCTTCGAGGACATCATCGCCATCGGGCGGCAAAACCGTCCCGACCTCTATGATCTGGCCAGTCGCAAGGAACCCTGCCTGGTGCCGGAGGAACTGCGTTTCGGCGCGCCCGGGCGGGTGAGCGCCGAGGGCAAGGTCATCGAGGAACTGTCCGTGGAGGCCGCCCGGGAACTGGCTGCCCGCGTGGTCGCGTCCGGGGCCGATTCCGTGGCCGTGTGCCTGCTTTTTTCCTTCCTAGCTCCCGAACATGAGCGACTGCTCGGCGAAGCCCTGGCCGAGGCCGGGCTTTCGGTGTCGCTTTCCTCGGATATCCTGGCCGAATTCCGGGAATTCGAGCGGGCCGCCACCACGGTCGCCAATGCCTATGTCGCGCCGGTCATGCGGACCTATCTCGGCCGGCTGACGGCCGGTCTGCCCGAGGGGGCGCAGCTCTGCGTCATGCAATCAAGCGGCGGGCTCATCTGCGCCGACACGGCCCGGCGCGAGCCGGTGCGCACGGTGCTCTCCGGCCCGGCCGGCGGGGTCGTGGCCGCGCTTACCGTGGGCAAGGCCTCGGGCTTCGACAAGCTTATCACCTTCGACATGGGCGGCACCTCCACCGACGTGTCCCTGCTCGACGGCGCGCTGTCCATGGCCATGGAGACGGTTTTGGCCGGCATGCCGATCAAGACGCCCATGCTCGACATCCACACGGTCGGGGCCGGCGGCGGCTCCCTGGCGGTCCTGGACACCGGCGGGGCGCTTCGGGTCGGGCCGCAAAGCGCCGGGGCCGATCCCGGGCCGGCCTGCTACGGCCGGGGCGACGGGCTGACCGTCACCGACGCCAACCTGTTTTTGGGGCGTCTGGCCCCGGACCATTTCCTGGGCGGGGCCATGCCGCTTTTCCCCGAGCTTCTGCCGGAGCTGTTCACGGCCCTGGGCGCGGCTGCGGGGCTTTCCGCCGTCGAGGCGGCCGAGGGGGTCGTGGCCGTGGCCGAGGCGGCCATGGAGCGGGCGATCCGGGTGATTTCCGTGGAGCGGGGGCATGATCCGGCCGAGTTCGCCTTGCTGTCCTACGGCGGGGCCGGGGGGCTGCATGCCGTGTCGTTGGCCCGGCTCCTTGGCGTCGAGACGGTGGTCGTGCCGCGCCATCCCGGGCTTTTTTCCGCCCTGGGCATGCTGCTTTCCGACGTTGTGCGTGATTTTTCCGAGACGGTCATGGCCGCCTCCGACAAGACCGATCTCATCGAGGTGGCCGGCCTTTTCGGCACGCTCGAAGCCCGCTGCCGGCAGGTCATGGCCGAGGAAGCGCCCGGGGCCAGGATCGTCCTCGAACGTCAGCTCGACATGCGCTACAAGGGGCAATCCCACGAGCTGCCCATCCGCTTCGTGGCCGATCCGTTTTTGGCCTTTCACAACCGTCACGAGGCCGTGTTCGGATTTAAGCACCCCAAGGCGGTCATCGAGATCGTGACGCTTCGCATCCGGGCCCGGGTCGTCACCGACAAGCCCGGGTTCGAGGAAGCCGAGCATCTGGTCGCCGCCGTGCCGGCCGAAGCCAAACTGGGCGAGCGCCCGCTCGTCTGGCGCGGCCGGGAGCTGGCCGCCATGTGGTACGACCGGGACAAGCTCGTGCCGGGCAATCATTTCGACGGACCGGCGCTTATCGCCGAGACCTCGGCCACGACCTTCGTGCCGCCGCGCGCCTCGGCCCGGGTGGACGCCTTCGGCAATCTGGTCATCACCACGGGCGGGCCGGCCTAGGCTCGCC
>JBKICS010000402.1:0-5630 GCA_046567015.1 Acidobacteriota bacterium
TTCTCGTTTAAGGAAATGCTCTCGGCCAAGATGGAGATCCTCGACCGCCTCCAGGACAAGTGCTGCCACAATGTCCACGAGCTGGAAGAGGTGTTGTGGCGCATCAAGCGCGGCAACAACGCCGCGCAGCGGGCCAAGCAGGAGCTCATCCGGGCCAACCTGCGCCTCGTCGTCTCCATCGCCAAGAAGTATACCAATCGGGGCTTGCAGTTTCTCGATCTTATCCAGGAAGGCAACATCGGCCTTATGAAGGCCGTCGATAAGTTCGAGTATCAGCGCGGCTACAAGTTCTCGACCTACGCCACCTGGTGGATCAGGCAGGCCATCACCCGCGCCATCGCGGACCAGGCCCGCACCATCCGCATCCCGGTGCACATGATCGAGACCATAAACAAGCTCATCCGCACCTCGCGCTACCTGGTCCAGGAGCTCGGCCGCGATCCGACCCCGGAAGAGATCGCCGAGCGCATGGACTATCCGCTGGAGAAGGTCAAAAAGGTGCTCAAGATCGCCAAGGAGCCCATCTCCCTGGAAACGCCCATCGGCGACGAGGAAGATTCGAGTCTCGGCGATTTCATCGAGGACAAAAAGGCCCTGGCTCCGGCCGAGGAAGTGGTCAACACCAAGCTTGGCGAGCAGATCGGGAAAGTCCTTTCCGACCTGACCCCGCGCGAGGAGCAGGTGCTGCGCAAGCGTTTCGGGCTTGGCGAGAAGTCGGACCACACCCTCGAGGAAGTGGGCAAGCTCTTTAACGTCACCCGCGAGCGCATCCGGCAGATCGAGGCCAAGGCGCTTCGCAAGCTGCGCCATCCGGTGCGCAGCCAGCATCTGCGTTCGTACTACGAGGGCTAGGCGAGCAGGGCGGCGACGTCCCATCCATGCAAAGCAGCGCCCCCCGGTCCTTGGCGACCGGGGGGCGTTTTTGCGTCGCGACCGCGACGCGCGCCGACCTGCCACGGTGATCCAACCGGCGTTCCAAGGCGCTGGCCTTGCCTTTGGCCGAGGCAGCTTTGGTGTTGCACATCAAGCTCGTTCGCCGGATTGCCCGTTTCCCAACCGACCAGCTTGTCGCCCCACCGGGAACCCCTTTGACAGCTTCTTCCCGTTTGGGGGTCCGGGTGGCAGTCGCCCCTCGGCCGCCGGAGGCGTCTTCCGCCTTTTCTCCCCCCGTTAAATAATCACGTGCCGCCGAATAAACGTCACCGCCTCTTCCGGGGTCTCCAGAACGGTAAAAAGCTCCATGTCGTCGGCCGAGACATAGCCCTTGTCCAGCAGCGTCCCCTTGAACCAGTCGAGCAGTCCGCCCCAGAACTGTTTGCCCATGAAGATGATGGGGAAGGGCTTGATGCGCCGGGTCTGGATGAGCACCAGCGCTTCGCTCAGCTCATCGAGCGTGCCGAAGCCGCCGGGCATGGCGATGTAGGCCATGGCGTACTTGATGAACATGAGCTTTCGCACGAAAAAGTAGCGGTAATCGCTGCGGATGGTCACGTACTTGTTGGGCTGCTGTTCCAAGGGCAGGTGGATGTGCAGGCCGACCGATTCGCCGCCGGCCTCGTTGGCCCCTTTGTTGGCCGCCTCCATGAGGCCCGGGCCGCCGCCGGTGATGACCGAATAGCCGGCCCGGCAGAGCATGTCGGCCAGCTTCGTCGTTTCCTTGTAGATGGGATCGTCGGGCAGCACCCGGGCCGAGCCGAAGATGGACACGGCGGGCTTGAGGTCGCCGAGCTGCTCGAATCCGTCCACGATCTCGGCCATGATTTTAAAAAGCCGCCAGGATTCGGACATGGACAGGTCGTTTATGAGATACTGGCGCGAAGCGGGCATGGGCACTCCTTTGCGAGGTAAGCGGGCAGGTCTTTTCAGCGGCAGCCGAACGGGGTACACGGTATCGTCCGGCAACCGCGCCAGCGGCACGGGCCGGTCTAGCCCGCTTGGACGGGGTTTATCAAGACGTGGCCGGCGAGCCGGCCCAACTCTGGAGGCATCATGAAGGTCAAGTTCCTCGGCGCGGCCGGCACCGTCACCGGCTCCTGCCATTGCATCGAAACCGACGCTGCCCGGTTCGCCATCGATTGCGGCATGCACCAGGGCAACGAAACCATCGAGCGCCGCAATCTCGATACCTCGGTCTACGATCCGCGCAATATGGATTTTTTCATCCTGACCCACGCCCATATCGACCATACGGGGCTGTTGCCGCGCATGGTCAAGACCGGCTTTTCCGGCAAGGTCTACTGCACGCCGCCCACCCGCGATCTGCTGGGCATCATGCTGGAGGACAGCGCCCACATCCAGGAAATGGAAGCCGAGTGGGCCAGCCGCAAGAACCGCCGCCACGGCGCGCGGTCGGTGGAGCCCCTCTACACCCGGGCCGACGCCGAGGCCGCCACCCGGCTGCTCACCCCCGTCCCCTACGGTGAGCCGTTCTCGCCGGCCCCGGGCATAACCGCCATCTACCACGACGCCGGCCATATCCTGGGGTCGGCCTTCATCGAACTGACCCTGGAAAAAGACGGCAAGCGCACCCGCATGCTCTTTTCCGGGGACCTCGGCCGCCCGGACCAGCTGCTCGTCAATGACCCGGACAAACCCGTGGACACCGACTACCTGTTCCTGGAAGGCACCTACGGCGACCGCGACCACAAGAACGTGGACGACAGCCGCGAGGAACTGGCCGAGGCCATTCGCACCAGCTACGCGCGCGGCGGCAAGGTCATCATCCCGGCCTTTGCCGTGGAACGCACCCAGGAAGTGCTCTTTTGCCTGCACAAGCTGCTCAAGGAAGGGCGGATTCCAGCCGACATGCCGGTCTTCGTGGACAGCCCGCTGGCCATCAAGGCAACCGAGATCTTCAAGCGCAATCCCAGCTATCTCGACGACGAGACCCGGGCCTATATCGACCGGGGCGAGGACCCGCTGTCCCTGCCGGGCTTGCGCTTCACCCTGACAACGGACCAGAGCCGGGAAATAAACGAGATGTCCGGCTCGGCCATCGTCATCGCCGCCAGCGGCATGTGCAACGCCGGGCGCATCAAGCACCACCTGCGCCACAACCTGTGGCGGCCCGAGGCCAGCATCGTCTTCGTGGGGTTCCAGGCCATGGGCACGCCCGGGCGCAAGATCGTGGACGGCGCGAAAAAGATCCGGATCCTCGGCGAGGAAGTGGTGGTCAACGCCCGCATATTCACCATCGGCGGCTTTTCCTCCCACGCCGGCCAGAGCCAGATCCTGACCTGGCTGTCGCACTTCAAGGTCAACCATCCGCAGGTGTTTCTGGTCCACGGCGAGCAGAAGGCGCTCGATACCCTGGCCGGGCTGGTGCGGCAGCGCTTCGGGGTCAAAGTGCGCATTCCCCAGTATCTGGAAGAGTATACCCTGGAGCCCGGGACCGAGCCGGTGGTGTCGGTGGACGAGGAAAAGGCCCACCCGCGCATCGACTGGGAAGTGCTTTTCACCGAGATGGAGGCCCGCCTGTCCCGGATGCGGGAACGCACCAAGACCCTGACCGATCGGCCGGTCGAGGAACAGGCGGAAATGCGTCAGCGGCTTTTGGCCCTGGACCGGGAGTTGCTGGAGCTGCTCTCGGAGATGTGAGCCGGTACGGCGGGCGCGGCCTGGGCGAGACCCGGGCCGCGCCGCCCGCCGAGGGAAGGAGGGCGGCGTTACTTGAGGCGGTAGGTGATGCGGCCGCGGGTGAGGTCGTAGGGCGAAAGCTCGACCTTGACCCGGTCGCCGGGCAGGATGCGGATGTAGAACTTGCGCATTTTGCCGGAAATGTGGGCCAGCACTTCGTGCCCGTTTTCCAGCTCGACGCGGAACATGGCGTTGGGCAGGGCTTCCTGCACCACGCCGTCGACCTCGATAGCGCCTTCTTTGGCCATAATGGGTATCCTCCTGCGGCGCGCCGCCTGGGCGCGGCCGCTCTGGTCGCGTTGTCGTGAACGTTGTAAGATAGTCGATTTTCTTGGAGTTGGCAAGTGGCAACGTCTGGCGGACGGGTCCTTGCCGCCTGCCCCCCTTTCGGAGTATACCCTGATAAAAAAGGATTATCCGCCGTGCTCACGCGTTCCCAACTGGATAAATATGCCGACGTCCTCCTCTGGGGACTGACCACTTCACGCACCGAGCCCTACAAGCCGGGCGACGTCATCCTCGTCCAATACGAACTGGCCGCCCTCAAACTCGCCGAGGCCGTCTACGCCAAGCTGCTGGCCCGGGGGCTCAATCCCGTGCCCCGGCTGGCGCTCACCCCGGCCATGGAATCCGCCTTCTACGGCACGGCCGACGAGGCCCAGCTCGTGTTCCAGGCCCCCGGGCAGGTCGAACTCAACGAAAACCTCCACGGCGCCATGCACCTGCTCGCCCCGGACAGCCTGACGCACTTAAGCGGCATCGACTCCAAGCGCATCGCCACCGCCGCCCTGGCGCGAAAACCCCTGCGCGACATCCTGGTCGGCCGGGAGGAGCGGGGCGAGTTCGGCTGGACGCTGTGCCTGTATCCCACCGCCGAACTGGCCGGCAAGGCCGGTATGACGAAAAAGGACTACGCCGCCCAGGTCGTCTCGGCCTGTTTTTTAAAAGAAGCCGACCCGGTGGCCCGCTGGCGCACGCTCTACGAGGACGCCCGGGAGATCAAGGCCTGGCTTGGCAGCTTAAAGGCCGAGTACCTGCACGTCGAATCCGACAACGTGGACCTGACGGTCACGCCCGGGGACAAACGGCGCTGGCTGGGGCTCTCCGGCCACAACATCCCGAGTTTCGAGATTTTCACCTCCCCGGACTGGCGCGGCACGACCGGGCGCTACTACGCCGACCAGCCGTCGTACCGCAGCGGCAACCTGGTCTCCGGCGTGCGCCTGGCCTTCGCCGACGGCCAGGTGACCGAAATCGCCGCCGAACAGGGCGAGCAGTTCGTGCGCAAGCAGCTGGCCATGGACCCCGGGGCCTCCCGGTTGGGCGAATTCTCCCTGACCGACCGGCGCTTCTCCCGCATCGACAGGTTCATGGCCAATACGCTCTATGACGAAAATTTCGGCGGGCCGAACGGGAACTGCCACGTGGCCGTGGGAAGCTCCTATTCCGACACCTACGACGGCGATCCGGCCAGCCTCGACGCCGCCAAGAAGGCCGCGCTGGGTTTCAACGATTCGGCCCTGCACTGGGATCTGGTCAATACCGAGCCCAAGCGGGTGCGGGCGCATCTCGCCGATGGCCGCGACGTCACCATTTATGAGGATGGGCAGTTCGCGTATTGACGCCGGGGGCGAGGAACCGTATCGCGGCAGTGGCGCGTGCGTCACCGATCGCGCCGCCAATGATCAAGGAGAGGCTTATGCGGAAACTGGCAGTGCTGACGATGGCGGTTGTTCTTCTGGCTTTCGGGCTGGCCCAGGCCGGCTCCAAGGCCAATCCCGACCTCAAGGGCTGGGAAAAGGGCGGGGAATACGACAAGCTGTTCGATCCCAAGGAAGCCGACGCCATCAAGGGTCGGGTGGTGAAGATCTACGACCTCACGCCTTCGCCCGGCATGGCCACGGGCGTGGCCTTGCAGGTCGAGGACAAGAAGGACAAGACCCTGGAGATCGTCCACCTGGGGCCCAAGGACTTTGTCGATCTGGCCGCCATCG
>JBKICS010000402.1:5640-42927 GCA_046567015.1 Acidobacteriota bacterium
GGTCAAGGTGAGCGGCGCCTGGGCCGAGTTCGACGGCCAGGATGTGCTGCTTGCCGTGAAGGTGAAAAAAGGGGAAGATGTCCAGCTCAAGGTCCGTCGCACCAAGGACGGTTTCCCGTTCTGGAATATGACTCCCGAGGAACGCCAGCGCGAATCCGGCACGGAGTAGGTTTTTCGTCGCTGCCCCGGGCCTGCCGCGCGGGTGTCCGGCGAGGCGCGTCGTTTTTTTCGCCGAGCAGCGTGCCGCCCAGGCGCGGCCATACCATACATGGGAGCTTGCCGCATGGAGGAGACCCTCAAGAAACAGGATGCCGAACTGCTCCAACTCGTCACGTTCAGTATTGGCGAGGAAGAGTTCGGCGTCGATATCCTCAGCGTGCAGGAGATCATCCGCATGATGGATATTACCAAGGTTCCGCGCGCCCCTGATTTCGTCGAGGGCGTCATCAATTTGCGGGGCAAGGTCATTCCCATCATCGATCTTCGGCGTCGCTTTGGCCTGTCCACCCGGGACCACGACAAGCACACTCGCATCATCGTCATCGAGATCAACAACATGATCGTGGGTTTTGTGGTCGATTCCGTTTCCGAGGTGCTGCGCATACCCGCCAGCACGGTCGAGCCGCCGCCACCGGTGGTTTCCGGTCTGGAATCGGAGTACATCAGCGGCGTGGGCAAGCTCGAGGACCGGTTGCTGATCCTGCTCGATCTCAACAAGCTGCTTTCCGGCGAAGAACGCGACATGCTTGGGTCCTTCTAGGCCGGACCAACACCAGCTCGGATTTTGGCCGAAACGGCGTCAGGGCGCATCCAGGCGGCCGCGCGTTTCGGCCGGGCGCGGCCGGCCGTCCGGGCCGACGCCGCAGCGATTTGATTTCACGGCCGCCGTCGCCTGTCGCGACGGCGGCCATCCCGTATTCCCCCATGAGGCCTGTCTTGTCCCGCACCCCCGCACCCCTTGCCGATCTTCTGGCCGGAGCCGATTCCGCTTCGGTCTATAAAAGCGGTCCGGCCACCTTGGCCTTCCTGGCCGTGGAAGCCCTGTCTCGCGGCCAGTCCGCCGTGGTGGTGGCCCCGGGCCTAAACGAGCTGACCCGCATCGCCTCCCTGCTCGAACTGCTGGCCCCGCCCTCGCCCGGCACTCTGTGGGGCGCGACCTGCGCCACCTTGCCTTCCTACGCCCCGGGCCGGCCGAGCGGGGCGTTCTGGGCGCGGCGCATGGCCTTTCTGGCCTTTGCCGCCATGGGGCGCGGGCCTCGGGTGCTCCTGGTCACGGCCGACAACCTGCTCCCCAAGTGGCCGCCGCCGCGCGCCCTGGAAGGCAACATCTTAAATGTAGCCCTGGGCGAGGAACTGCCCCGGGATCTCATTGCCGAACAGGCCGTGCTCTGGGGCTACAAGCGCTCGCCCATGGTCACGAACCCTGGCGAGTTCGCCCTTCGCGGCGACATCCTGGACATCTTTCCCCCGGGCTACGACAGTCCGCTGCGCCTGGAATTTTTCGGCGACACGGTGGAGGCCATCCGCCGCTTCGACGCCGGCACCCAGCGCTCCCTGGCCGAACTGACCGAGGCCGCCTTGCTGCCCGCCGCCCCGGCCGTGCTCTCCGACACCTTCATGGACGAGGCCCGGGCCCTGTGGACCACCATCGCCGGCACGGGCGAACTGCACCGGGCCGCCAAGCAGCATCTGGAAACCTGCCTGGAAATCCGCGACGGCGGCATCTGGCCCGGCCTGTTCTACGAAAAGCCGGTGGAACTGGCCGCCTGGTTCCCCGAGGACGCCGCCTATCTCGTGTGCGATCCCACCAAGGTCAAGGAACGCCTGGAAGAGGCCGAACACGCCTGGCGGCGCTTTTTCGAGGCCGAAACCAAGGAACGCGGCCACCCCTGGCCGACCGCCCGGGTCTTGTGGCCCGAGAACATGGCCCGAAAGTCCCTGGTGGCCGGCCGGCGCATCCTCTTTGAAGACCTGGTCATGGGCCGGGGCCGGCACGGGCCGGACCTGCCGGAAAAGGCCGTGGAACATTTCGGCGACATCTTCTGGAAGCCCGGCTCCGACAAGCGCCCCTGGACCACCTTGGTCGCTTCGCTTAAGGAGTGGAACCGGCAGGGCCAGACCATCCTGTCCTTCCACGGCGAACGCTCGCGCAAGAAATTCCTCCAAATGATCGAGCCCGAGGGGCTGACCTTTCGCACCAGCTACGTTCCGGGCGAGACCGGGCTTTTCGCCTTGGTCTCGGGGCTGCGCCACGGCATGGAGCTCACCTGGCGCGACACCCGCATCCTGGCCGAGGACATCCTGCACCCCGAAACGGCCAAGGCCGGGGGCGACCGGGGCCGCGACAAGGATTTCAAGGGGCTGGCCTCCTTTGACGACATCCGTCCGGGCGATCTGATCGTCCACCGCGATTACGGCGTGGCCAGCTTCGAGGGCCTGACCCGCATGACGGTCGACGCCACCGGCGGCGATTACCTGCTGCTGGTCTTTGCCGACGACGACAAGCTGTATCTCCCCGCCGACCGGCTCGGGCTGCTCCAGCGCTACAAGGGCCCGGAAGGCATCTCGCCGCCGCTCGACCGTCTGGGCGGGGCACGCTGGAAGTCCATCCGCGAGCGGGCGAAAAAGGCCATCGAGCGCATCGCCGCCGATCTGGTCGAGATGTACGCCTACCGGCAGGTGGCCAAGGGCTATGCCTACGGCCCGACCAACGAACTCTATCTGGAATTCGAGGCCACCTTCGGTTTCGAGGAAACCCCGGACCAGGAACGGGCCATCAACGAAGTCTTGGCCGACATGGAACGACCCGAACCCATGGACCGGCTGGTGTGCGGCGACGTGGGCTTCGGCAAGACCGAGGTGGCCCTTCGCGCCGCATTTCGGGCCGTGCTCGACGGCAAGCAGGTGGCCATGCTCTGCCCGACCACCGTTTTGGCCGAGCAGCACTACCAGAATTTCGCCGCCCGCCTGGAAGGCTTCCCGGTGCGGGTGGAGATGCTCTCGCGCTTTGTCTCGCCCAAACGGCGCAAGGTGGTGCTGGAGTCCGTGGCCCGGGGTCAGGTGGACATCCTGATCGGCACCCACCGTATCCTGTCCTCGGACGTGACCATCCCCAACATCGGCCTGCTCATCCTCGACGAGGAGCAGCGCTTTGGCGTCAAGCACAAGGAACGCCTCAAGGCTTTCAAGAAAAACATCGATGCCCTGACCCTGACCGCCACGCCCATTCCGCGCACCCTGCAACTGTCCCTGTCCGGAGTGCGCGGCCTGTCCGTCATCGAGACGCCGCCGGTGGACCGCAAGACCGTGGAAACCGCCCTGGTCGAGCGCGACGAGGGCTTCCTGCGCGAGGTCATCCGGCGCGAGCTCGACCGCCAGGGCCAGGTGTTCTGGGTGCATAACCGCGTCCAGGGCCTCGAGGATGTGACGGCCTACGTCAAGACCCTGGCCCCCCGGGCCAAGGTGGCCATGGCCCACGGCCAGATGTCGGAAACCGCCCTGGAAGAGGCCATGCACGGCTTCTGGCACGGCGAGACGGACATCCTGGTGTGCACCTCCATCATCGAATCCGGTCTGGATTTTCCCCGGGCCAATACCCTTATCGTGGACAACGCCCACATGTTTGGCCTGGGGCAGCTCTACCAGTTGCGCGGTCGGGTCGGGCGCTCGCCGCGCCAGGCCTTCGCCTATTTCGTGGTGCCGAGCATCGAAAAGGTGCCGGAGCTGGCGAGAAAACGCCTGCGCGTGATCCTCGACATGGACTATCTCGGGGCCGGCTTCCAGGTGGCCATGGAGGACCTGCGTCTGCGCGGGGCCGGCAACATCCTGGGCGAGGCCCAGTCCGGCCACATCGCCCGCATCGGGCTCGACATGTTCCTGGAGATGCTCTCGGAAGAGGTGCGGCGGCTCAAGGGCGAGCCCATCAAGGAGAGCACCGAACCGGAGCTGACCCTGGGTGTTGCGGCCCGCATCCCCGAGCGCTACGTGCCCGAGGCTTCCGACCGCCTGCGCCTCTATAAGGCCTTGTCCACGGCCCGCACCGAGGAAGGCTTGGCTGAGCTGGCGGCCGAGATGCGCGACCGATTCGGCCCGCCGCCGCCGGAGGTGGACAATTTCCGGGCCGTCTTGGGCTTAAAGCAGGTGCTGGGCCGGTTGGGCGTGGCCCGGGCCGAGATTGCCCCGACCAAGCTCACCGTGTCCTTCGAGGGGGAAGGCGCGGCGGTCGAGCCCCAGCGACTGGTGGATTTTGTGGGCGAACATCCAGGCGTGCGCCTGCTGCCGCCCGGCAAGATCGTCCTGCCCCTGGACCAGTCCCTGCCCCTGCCCGAGGCCGTGTCCGCCTGGGCTCGGGAACTGGCCGGGCTTGGCGAGGCTGGGGCCGCGTGAAGGCTTTTACGGGCCGGATGCCGCAGGCCGGAGCAGGGATTTGCCTGCTCTTCGCCTGCCTGCTGGCCGGGTGCTTCTGGGACCGGCCCGACGCGACCGGGGTGGTGGCCGAGGTCAACGGCGCGCCCATCCGTTTGGCCGAGCTGGAGGCCCGCCACGACGCCGGGCGTCTGGGCATCCCTGTCCTGGAAAATCCGGCCGTGGAGGAACTGCGGACCGAATACGGCGCGGTTCTGGCCGATATGATCGTGACCCGCCTGATGGTCCAGGAGCTCGACCGGCTCAAGCTCTCCCCGTCCCCGGCGGATCTGGCCGAGGCCGAAGCGGTCGTGCGGGCGGATTATCCGGGCGACGCCTTCGAGCGCATGCTCCTTGAGGAGCATATCGATCTGACCGCCTGGCGGACCATGCTGGCTGAGCGGCTGGCCCTGGAGAAATTCAGCCGGGACGTGCTGCGCCCCACTGTCCGGGTGGGCGTCTCCGAGGCGGCCAGCTACTACAAGGACCATATCGACGCCTTTGCCCGGCCGGCCTCGGTGCGGCTGCTGGTGGTTACCGGCCCCGACGCCGAGGCCGTCAAGGCCGCCTTGGCCGCGGCCCGCAAGTCCGGCCAGGGGGAGAGCGCCCCGGGCGTCGCCCAGGCCGTGCTGCCCGAGGCCGGACTGCCGGCTGGCTGGCGCGACGCCCTCAAGGGCCGCAAGCCCGGCGAGGCCAGCCAGCCGTTGCCGTCGGGCCGGGAATACGTCGGCCTGATCCTCCTCGAACGCTTGCCGGCCGCCGTCCTGGACCCGGCCAAGGCCTACGCCCGGGTGGAGGCCATGCTTGCGGCGGAAAAGCTGGACAAGGCCTTTGCCGCCTGGCTGGCCGAGACCCTGGGCGTAGCGCGGGTGCGCGTCAACCGCCAGCTCCTGGCCACCGCCGGGCAACCGGACGGGCCGCAAGCCCCCCAGGCCGCCGTGGGGCCTGGACCGACGGAACTCGAAACGGCCCGGGCCGAGGACGCGGCCCGGACCTATGTGCTGGATCAGGCCCGCAAGACCCTGGCCGACAAACGGGCCGCCGCCGGATCGCCAACAGAGGCCGGAGATCCCCCGAGTCCCGCGCCGGTGGATGTGCTTCCCGCGTCGGGCGTAGCCGAGGGGCAGCCTGCCGCGACACCGATCCAGGACGCGCCGTCCGCGCCGGCTCAGAACGTTGCCGAGACGACGGCCGGCCAGCCTGCTGCCGCACCGGCCCAGACCGTTGCCGCGTCGCCGCCCTCGGTCCCGGACCCGCCGTCGGCTCCGGTCGAACCCGCCCAGACCGGACCCGCCGCGCCCGAAGTGACGCCGGCCCCGACCCCGAACTTGGCCGAAGCCACGCCGCCTGTGGTCCGGGAGCGCGACAGTGCCCCGGCCGCGTCGTCGCCTGCCACCGCCCCGGGCCAGCCCGGCGATCAGGCGGCCGCGTCAGCCCTTGCCCCACAACCGACCGCACCGGCTTACCCGCCAGCCGATGCCACCGATGGCTCGCCGACCGCGCCGCTCCCGGCCCAAACCGGCCCGGGCGAGGTGGAATTCACGGCGGTCAAGGCCAGCTGGATTCTTTATACAGTGGACGAGAGCCACCAGGAGCGGGTCTATCTCAAGCCCGGCAAACCGCTGCGGTTGGCCTATGCCCGGCGGCTGGTCGTGCGCCTGGGCAGCCCAAGCGTGGTGACCTGCCGTGCGGGCGGCCGGGAAACCACCTTGGATGTCGGGCAAAAAGAGAGCCGGGTGCTTGAATTTCCCTGACCAGCGACGGCGGCGCGGCGGCCACGATTGCCTGGGGTGGCAAAAACGTTTATAGGCCCCGGAAGCGCGGTCGCGTCGGCCTGGGAGGAGGGCGTTGCGGCTTCGCTGACGTTCCCGGGGCATCGCCGGACGGGCTTGGTATGTCCGTTTCATGCGACCTACGCAGCCCTACCATGGAGGATACTTTGCCTCGACTTCAAAAAATTCTCTGTATATTCGGATTGTTGGTTGCCATGGCCGCATCGGCCGGAGCCGCCGAACTGGTGGATCGGGTCGTGGCGGTCGTCAACGGCAAACTCATCACCATGTTCGACGTCGACAACAGGGTCGTTGAAGTCGTGCAGCGTACCCAGGGTATTACGCTCAAACCGGGCGATCCCCGGCTCGACGAACTGCGACGCCAGATGCTCGAGAGCATGATCACCGAATTGCTCATCGAGCAGGAAGCGGCCAGGATGAAGATCAACGTCTCGGAGACGGAGATCGATTCCCAGATCGACGAACTCAAGAAGAAGAACAGCCTCACGCAGCAGCAGTTTGTCGCCGAGTTGGCCAAGGAAGGCCTGACGCTCAAGCAGTTTCGCCAGCGCATCCGGGATGACAGCATGCGCAAGCGTCTCCTTGGATTCATGGTCCATCGCAAGGTGCTTGTCACCGACGACGAGGTCCGTGATTACTACGAGAAGAACAAGGGCAATCTCCCTTCGACCAAGTCGATCCTCGGACCGAAAATGTCGGGCAACATCGGCTTCATCATGGTTCCGTCCAAGAAACAGGCTGATGAGCTGCGGGCCAAGATCAATTCCGGCGCCATGAGTTTCGCCGATGCCGCCAAGAAATTTTCCATCGGTCCCGGCCGCGACCAGGGCGGCGATCTAGGAGACGTGCAGGCCAAGGATCTGGCCGCCCCCCTGCGCGATGCCCTCAAGGCCGCGCCGGCCGGGCAGGTCAGCGAACCGGTGATGCTCGACGGCAAGGCCGTGCTGCTCAAGCAGCGCACGGACAAGGGCGACCTGGCCCAGCCCGCGCCGGCTCCCGTCGCCGCCGCCTCCGGTTCTTCCTACGAGCAGGCCCGGGAGCAAATTCAGGAATTGCTGTACAAGCAGAAGTTCGACAAGATTTTTCAGGAATACATCGACAATCTGCGGTCCAAGGCCGTGATCGAGGTCAAGCTGTAGCGCTTGCGATCCGGTCGTCCGGGGGTCCTCCCGCTCCCGGCGTGCGGGCACAGAGGAGTTTTTTCTATGGATTTGCGTGAGATAGGAACGATACTGCGCGAGGAACGGGAGCGACAGGGCCTGTCCCTCGACACGGTGTCGGACAAGATCAAGGTATCGCGATCCTGTCTTGCGGCCATCGAGGACGGCAATGAAAAGACATTGCCCCATCCGGTGTATGCAAAGGGATTTATTAAAAATTACGCCAAGTTGCTTGGCTTTGACCAAGCCGAGTTCACGGCCTGGC
This sequence comes from Acidobacteriota bacterium, assembly GCA_046567015.1. Taxonomy (GTDB): domain Bacteria; phylum Desulfobacterota; class Desulfovibrionia; order Desulfovibrionales; family Desulfovibrionaceae; genus Solidesulfovibrio. The sequence goes on from JBKICS010000402.1 coordinate 13,263, forward strand.
TGTCCACCGTCTACCAGACCGAGGAGACCCACTTTCGGGAAATTTCACTGATTACCGACATCCCGGAGGATGATTGCGGCTGCTCCGTGCCAACGCCCGCCCCGCGACCGCCTTTCAAGGCGATCGCCCTGGTCGGGATCGGCCTGCTGCTGGCGATCGGCCTTGGCTGGTTTGTCGTAAACCACTTTTTCCTGCGCCCCGAAGGGGAAACCCCGGCCGCGCCAACGGCGTCCTCCGGGGATGTCACCGTCGCCGACTCCAAGAAAACGGCCCTGCCGGCCGCGCCTGAACCAGAGGCTCCGGCTCCGGTCACCCCTGCCCCGGTGCCCCCGGCTCCTGCCCCGGTGGCTTCGACCCCGGCCCCGGCTCCGGTGGCCGTGATCCCGACGGTTCCCGTTCAGTCGCCGCCTCCGGTCGAACCGGCCAAGCCCGCCCAGGACGCGCTCCCGCGCGGCGGGCTTACCCCTGAGGACCGGGCCACCCAGGACATCGCCGTCAGCGGTCCGGCCGCGGCGGTTCCGGCCGTGCCGCCGGCTCCGGAAGCCGCCCCGGCCCCGGCCGCTCCCACGGCCAAAAGCTTTACCGTGGGCGATTCCGGCCCCCATACCGTCGTCATCGCGGCCAATGAGCGCTGCTGGCTCCAGGCCGGGGCCGACGGCGGCTCCATGCACGAATCCATGTTGGAGAAGGGCGACACCTTCACCGGGCATTTCACCGACTATCTGCTGGTGCGCCTGGGCAATGCCGGCGCGGTGGAGATTCACTTCGACAACAAGCTCTATCCGCTCCAGGTCGGCAAGGGCGCGGTCAAAACGCTGAAGTTCGTGGCGAAAAAGACCGAGGGCGAGGCGGCCAAGCCGGTCGCGGGCGCGACCGCCGCGCCGACTCCGCCCCCTGCGCCGGCCGCGCCCGCGTCCGCGACGACGGCCCCGGCCGTCCCGGTCGCGCCGGCCGCCGCCGAGGCGACTCCGGGCGGCAAGGAAGTGGAAATCTACGGCCAGGACGGGAGCTGGGTTATTGTCAGCCCCGACAAAGGCCCAGCCAAGGAAATCTACGTCAAGAAGGGCCAGCGTATCAGCGTCCCGTTTGGCGAGAAGATCGAGATCAAGCTCGGCAATCCGAGCAACGTGGTCTTTCGCTACGACGGCAAGGAGACGCCGGTCAGCACCGAGAAGGGTGGCGTCAAGACCATTCGTTTCCCCTGATGTGACACGGCGTTTGCGTTTTGCCCGGCGGGGACGCGCCGGCCGGCCAGGCGGCCGGTCAGGCGGCGGGCGTGACGCGGCTCAGCCAGGAGCTCGGCGGCGTTGCGGGAACGGCTAGGAGCGCTGGCCGCCTGGGCGACGGGCCGGCTAGGCAGCGCGTGTGACGCAGTCCGGCCAAGGGCCCGGCGACGGCGCCGGAACGGCCGAGGAGCACTTGCCGCCTGAGCGCTAGGCCGGCCGGCTTGGCCTGGCGGCGAACAGTGTTCAGGAAGGCCCAGGACGCCCGGGCGCGCCGGGCAACCGATGGACCCGGGACGGGTCGGGCCGTTTAGTCCTTCGTGCCTTCCGGCGCGAGGCGGCCGGACGCCTGGGAGGTGCGTGAGGCGGCATGGAATTTTCCGAACAGGCACTCGTGCTTGCCGTACGCCGGTTTCGGGAGATCGATGCCTGGGTGCGGCTGCTCTCGCCAGTGCGCGGCGTGTATACCGCCTTTGCCTTCGGGGGCATGAAAAGCCGCCGCCGGTTCCTGGGCTGCCTCGATCCCCTCAACCATGTCCAGTTCAAGGTCCGCCGGACAGGCTACCGGGGCTACCACTGCCTGACCGAAGGCCGGCTCCTGGATTCCCCGAGGCAGTTGCGCACCCATCCAAATCGTCTGGGCATGGCGGTCAACTGCTTGAAATTTTTTGAGGCTGTGCCTATCGGTCCCCAGAGCGCGGCCGAAGCGTACGCCTTGTTGCGCGAGATGCTGGCCGCCCTGGACGCGGCCGAGGCCCCGTCGCCGCTGTTTCCGCTGCTGTTTCGGGCCAGGATGACTTTCATGCACGGCCTGCTGCCCGTGTGCGGTCCCTGCGCCGTGTGCGGCCAGACCATCGGCGAGCGCGGGGCCGTGTGCCATGTCGAGGAAGGCAAGATTGTGTGTCCGGCCTGTCGCGGCGCGGACGGCGGCGTGCGCCTGCCCCTTGGCGGCGAGGCGCTGTCGCTTTTGCGGGCGGCCGTGGGACAGGATCCGGTCTGCTGGGCGGACTGCCGGCCCGAGCCGGCGGCGGCCCGGGAGTTTTCCCGGGCCGTGGACCTGCTGGTACGCTATCATATGGGATTGGCCTGGGAGCAGGGCGGGTTCGTGCGGGCCTGACGCGCCGGACCGCGTCCGCCCCGGGGCGCGTCCCCCAACGCCTCGCCGCGCCCGGCCCGGCTGGCGGCGAAACCTTGAAATCGGAGCGAGCATGTATTTTCAGGATGTCATCTTGACGCTGCAAAACTTCTGGGCCAAATCCGGCTGCCTCGTGGTCCAGCCCTACGACAGCGAAGTCGGCGCCGGCACGTTCAACCCGCACACCTTCTTCCGGGTCATCGGTCCCGAGCCCTGGAACGCCGCCTACGTGCAGCCCTCGCGCCGCCCCACCGACGGTCGCTACGGCGAAAATCCCAATCGCTTGCAGCACTATTACCAGTTCCAGGTGATCCTCAAGCCCTCGCCGGACAACATCCAGGATCTCTACCTGCAAAGCCTGGCCGCGCTGGGGCTCTCCGCCTCGGACCACGACGTGCGCTTCGTCGAGGACGACTGGGAATCCCCGACGTTGGGGGCCTGGGGCCTGGGCTGGGAAGTCTGGCTCGACGGCATGGAAGCCACCCAGTTCACCTACTTCCAGCAGGTGGGCGGCATCGACCTTTCGCCGGTCTCCGTCGAGATCACCTACGGCCTTGAGCGCATCACCATGTATTTGCAGCAAAAAGATTCCGTCTACGACCTGGACTGGAACGAGCGCGTCACCTACGGACAAGTGCATCAGCGCGGCGAATACGAACATTCGCGCTACAATTTCGAGGAATCCGACGCGGCCATGCTGCTGGCCCATTTCAATGCCTGCGAAAAGGAATGCAAGCGGCTGTGCGAGCTGGGCCTGCCCTGGCCGGCCTATGACTACTGCCTCAAGTGTTCCCACGCCTTCAACATGCTTGAAGCCCGGGGGGCCATCTCCATTACCGAGCGTACCGGCTACATCGGCCGGGTGCGCAATCTGGCCTCCTCCCTGGCCCGGCTCTATGCCGCCCAGCGCACGGAACTCGGCTTTCCTCTTCTCAATAAAAGCTAAAGGACGCATGCCATGTCCCATTTTCTGTTCGAGATCGGATTCGAGGAAATGCCGGCCCGGTTTCTTTCGGGGCTCACCGAAGAGGTTCGCGGCCTTTTCGCCGATGCGCTGACCCAGGCCAAGGTGGATTGCGGTCCCGTGGCCGCGTTCGCCACGCCGCGCCGGCTGGTGGTCAGCATTCCCGACATCGCCGGACGCGCCCGCCAGGAAGAGGAAGTCGTCACCGGCCCGCCCGAGCGCGTGGGCTACGACGCCGCCGGCAATCCGACACCGGCCGCCGTGGGCTTTGCCAAGGGGCAGGGCTGCGACGTGTCCGACGTCTACGTCATGGAGACGGGCAAGGGCCGGTATCTGGCCCTGCGCAAGAATACCGGCGGCGAGGCGACCGCCGAGCTGCTGCCCGGCATCTGCCTGGAGACGGTCAAAAAGCTGTCCTTTCCCAAACGCATGCGCTGGGGCAGCCGGGAGTTCGCCTTCGGCCGGCCGGTGCACTGGTTCGTGGCCCTTTTTGATGACATGGTGATCCCCTTCGAGCTCGACGGCATCGCCTCCGGCCGCCAGACCCGGGGCCAGCGCATCATGGGCCCGGGCCCCTTTGACGTGCCGAGGGCCGCCGAGTATTTCGCCGTCATTCGCGATCAGGGCAAGGTGGTCCTGGACGCCCGGGAACGCGAGAGCATCGTGCGCTCCCAGGCCGAGGCCCTGGCCAAGGAAGCCGGAGGCGCAGCGGTGATCAATCCGTCGCTTTTGGCCGAAGTCACGGGCTTAACCGAGCATCCGGTGGTGCTCATGGGCCACATCGACCCGAAATTTCTGGAAGTTCCCCGGGAAGTACTCATCACCAGCATGGAGAGCCATCAGAAGAGCTTTGCCGTGGAAGACGGCAAGGGCGGTTTGCTCCCCGTGTTTCTGACCACGCTCGGGTTGGTTCCGGGCAATGTCGAGCTGGTGCGCCGGGGCTGGCAGCGGGTGCTCACCGCCCGGCTGGAAGACGCCCGGTTTTTCTGGGAAGCCGATCTGGCCACCGACCTGGAGACCTGGCAGAAAAAGCTTGAAAGCGTGGTCTTTCTGGCTGGCCTTGGGTCCGTGCGCGACAAGGCCCGTCGCCTGGAGCGGCTGTGCGGGCTTATCGCCGAGCAGGCCGGCAAGCCCGAGATCATGCTCGAGGCCTCCCAGGCCGGCGGGCTGGCCAAGGTGGACCTAGTGTCCGACATGGTGGGCGAATTCGCCGAACTGCAAGGCCTCATGGGCGGCATCTACGTGCGCCGCAAGGGCCAGTCCAAGACCGTTTCCCGGGCCATTGCCGAGCAGTATCTGCCGGCCGGGCCGGAGAGCCCGGTGCCGGCAAGCCTAGCCGGAGCCATCCTGTCCATCGCGGACAAGGCCGACACCCTGGCCGGCTGCTTCGGCCTGGACATGGCCCCAACCGGCGCGGCCGACCCCTACGCCCTGCGCCGGGCCGCCCTTGGCATCTGCCGCATCGTCATCGAGCACGGACTGCGCCTGGACCTCATGGAACTGCTCCAGGCGGCCATCGACGGCTACGGCGACGCCAAGTTCAAGGTGGACCGCACCCATGTGCTGGCCAAGCTGCTGGACTTTTTCGGCCAGCGTCTCAAGGCCTATTTCATTGGCCAGGGCTACGACACCCTGGTGGTGGAGGCCGGCATCGGCGCGTCCTTTACCGATATCGCCGCCCTGGCTGCCCGCATGACCGCCTTGGCCGCCTTTGCCGCCAAGCCGGACTTCGGCCAGGCGGTGCTGACCTTTAAGCGCGCGGCCAACATCATCCGCAAGCAGGGGGTCGGGGCCGGGGTGCCGCTGACCGGCTCGGTCAAGGCCGCGCTGCTGGAAGAGCAGGCGGAAAAGGATCTGGCGGCCGTGTGCGTCGACGTCTTCCCGCGCTTCGATGCGCTCTTTGACGGCGGCGACTACGGGGCGGTGCTCGAACTGCTCTACGAGTTGCGCCCGTCGGTGGACGCCTTTTTCGATAATACCATGGTGATGTGCGACGACATGGACATGCGGCTTAATCGCCTCAATCTGCTCAAGTCGCTGGTGGACCGTCTGGGCCGGGTGGCGGATTTCGCCGCCTTGCAGGTCTAGGAATTCAATAAACTGCTTGACAGGAATGGGTGGTTGTTCTACCTAGCCCTGCTTCAGCGAACATTTCACGGAGGAACGATCCTTGGCCAATCATAAATCTGCCATCAAGCGGCACCGTCAAAGCCTTTTGGCCCGGGCTCGCAACCGGGCGGTCAAGACCCGCGTGCGTAACGTCATCAAGGCCGTGCGCTCCGCCCTGGTCGGCGGGGATGTCGCCGCTGCCGAAGCGGCCCTGCTTACCGCCACCAAGGTCCTGGACAAGGCCGCCACCAAAAAGATCATCCACTGGAAGGCTGCGGCGCGCAACATTTCGCGTCTGACCACCGCCGTCAACAAGTCCAAGACGGCCTAGCTTTTCGGTTTCTTGGTTTTTCCAAAGCCCGCTGCGGTTGCCTGCAGCGGGCTTTTGGCGTTTGCCCGGCGTTTGCCCGGTGGCCGGCGCGGACCTGGCCGGGCTGGCTGCGGCTGACAAGGCTGCGCGGCTGGGCTAGGCTGGCGTCCGCCGGGCCGGTTCCGGCAGGAGGTCTTCATGCTGTCGGTACATTGGGGATGGCGCAGGCAGGCGCTCTGTTTGACGCTGGGGCTGTGGTTGCTGGCCGGCCTGCTCACCGCTTGGGCCGCGCCCGGGGCGTCGGTGTCGGGCGGATTTCACCGCGCGGTCACTCCAGCCGAAACGGCTTTGGACCGGGTGCTGCGCCTGTCGGAAAAAGACCCCAATCTGGTCGAATTCCTCCTGGCGACGCCGCAATACAAGGCCAAGGCCGACAAGGGCTACGCGCGACATCTCACGGCCCGTTTGCGCACGGATCTGGCCGCCCTGGAACGGACGGCTGTCACCGAGAATTGCCAAGGCAAGTACCTTGAGGGCGAGTTATGCGGGCTGGACTACAATCCGCTGACCTGCGCCCAGGATTTGTCCGACAAGGCGTATCTCTATCGGACGTCGTCATCCGATGATGCCCGGGCGGTCATCGACTACAAATGGCCGGGCACGGCCGATCCCTTGGCGAGCTTCGACATGATCCGCGAGGCAGGGGCCTGGAAGCTCGACGCCGTTCGGTGTCTGCCGTGCCCGGCAAAAGCGGGCGGGGGGAGCGACTGCTCGTCGCGGCCGATATTTACGGCATCACCCCGGCGCTTCGCGCCTTGGCGGCCGACCTTGGCGGCGAGGTCGAATTCCTCTCGCCCTGGCCGGGCGAAGGCAGCCCCCATGCCACGGAACAGGCCTCTCACGCCGCCTTCGTTGCCGGGCCGGGCCTTGAGGCCTATGCCGAGCGGATAGCCCTGGCGGCGGGCGGGGAGGCGGTTACGCTGGTGGGATTTAGCGTCGGGGCCACGGCGGCCTGGCTTTTCGCCGCCGGGCAACATTGCCATTCGGACAGCCGGCTCGTGCTGTTCTATGGCTCGCGCATCCGCAAATATCTGGACTTGCGGCCGCGTTGCCGGGTACAGGCGATATTCGCCGAGCATGAAGCGGCATTCCACCCGAAAGACATTGCTGGGCGAATCGCTGCGGAGAACGTCGCCGTACATATCGAACCGGGCGCGGCCCATGGCTTCATAAACGCGCTTTCGCCGGGCTATGATGCGGCGTTGGAGAGGAAGTATCTCCATTTTTTGCTAAATTATTGCACGGAGGGTGTTCTTTCGTGAACGCGCGTATTGTGTATTTGTTGTGTTTTGGTGTTGGTCTTTTTGCAGCTATTGTTTTGGTGTATATATATTCTGTTTATGTAAATAATAAAGACGATAAATTGAAAGACATGCTTCGACGTGTTGCAAGCGTTGATGAGGATAAGCAAAAATCATGCTGTATTGTCTTGGAGAAAAGCGCAAGTCCCTTATTCTCAGCTTGTTTTGTGGGTTTTATGACAGTTTGTTTGTTGGGGGCGCTTCTATTTGTAAATATTTGAACTGCAAAATATTTGCTTACTGTTTTTGTGTTTCTTGTGTCTGTACTATGTTCTTTGCTGTTTTTCGCTGATTATTTCCTTTCGAGGCTTGTTATTGTGGATGGTTTGATTTATATTAGATGTATGACAACATTGTTTCAATCATTCGTTGTTCTTTTTGATGGAAGTCAGACGTGTGAAAGGATTGGGACTGAGGAAATATCGTCACTGTCTGCACGTTATATGATTAACATTAAAATAAATAGAAAGTCATTTGTTATTATGAATGCAAAAAATAAAATGCGGATCATGCAAGTATTTGACAATATGAGAAACGTTACTGAGGTGGCTAGTTGATAGTGTGGAGTTCGGATTGCAGAATATGGTAGTCTTAAATTGTCTCTTTGAGCAGGACTTTTTTGCTTAGAGAAACCAATACAATTGAACAAGTGTTGTCGTTAAGAGGCTGTCTGTTTAATGTAAAGTCTGTCAGCCAACCCGCAGCCGCGCCTTCCCGTCCTCTTCCGCGACGACCCGCCCAATGACCGCCGCCAGATCGCCGGCTTCCTCCAGCATCTCTTGCGCCGCCGCAACCTTGCCCTCGGGCACGGCCAGCACCAGCCCGCCGGAAGTCTGGGCGTCGAACACCAGATCGTAGCGGATGGGGTCCAGCCCCGCCGCCACGGACACGGCCCCGGCGCAGAAGCGTTTGTTGGCGAAACTGCCCGCCGGCAGCAGGCCATAGCCGGCCAGTTCCACCGCCTCGGGCAGGAAGGGTATGTCGGCCAGCCGCAGCTCGACCGCCACCTTCGAGGCTGCCGCCATCTCCAGCACATGGCCGCCCAGGCCAAAGCCGGTCACGTCGGTTGCCGCCTTGAGGTTCAACTCCCGGATCACCCGGCCGCCGGTGGCATTCAAACGTCCGGCCCAGCGGTAGAGCAAGTTTTCCAGCGCGATCTTGTCGCCGAAATCGCCCTTGATGGCCGTGGAGATGACCCCGGTCCCCAGTGGCTTGGTCAAAAGAAGCACGTCGCCGGGCCGCAGTCCCGTATTGGAGGCGAAGCCGTCGGCATCGACCAGCCCGGACACGGCCAGGCCGTACTTGATCTCCTTGTCCTCGACGCTGTGCCCGCCGGCCGGCACGGCCCCGGCTTCCAGCACCGCATCCAGCCCGCCGCGCAGGATCTCGCCCAAAATGGCGGTATCCATGGTCTTGGCCGGGAAACAGACAATGTTCATGGCGCAAAGCGGTGTGCCGCCCATGGCGTAGACGTCGGAGAGGGCATTGACCGCGGCGATGCGTCCGAACTTGTAGGGATCGTTGACGATGGGCGTGAAGAAGTCCACCGTCTGCACCAGCCCTTGGCCGCCGGGAAGCCGCACGATGGCGGCGTCCTCGTTGACTCCCTGGCCGGTGAGCAGACGCGGATCGGAAACAGGGGGCAGGCCCCGCAAGATGGCCTCCAGGTCCCCTGGGGCGATCTTGGCCGCTCAGCCGGCGGCGGTGACGGTCTTGACCAGTTCGATGGTCATGTACGCTCCTCGTGTTCTTGCGGCAGCATGCGGGAAAGATCGGCCGCCAGCCGCTCCCCGTCAAGGCCGAATCGCGCCGCCAGCCCGGCCACGGTCTCGAAAAGCCCCTGGCAGAGCAGACAGCAGCCGGCCGCTTCGTCGTAGCGGCGAAAGACCGCCTCGGTGGCCGGATGGGCGGCGACGAGGTCCAGGACCGTGGTCGTTTCGGGATCAAAAGACATGGGGCCGTCTCCCGGTTCTGCGGCCGCCCGGGAAAGCGCGGCCATTATCCCGTCTCGCCGCCGCTTTGCACCGCCCACATGCCGGCATAGACCCCGCCGGCGGCCAGCAGCGACTCGTGGTCGCCGCGCTCCACCACGCATCCTTCCACCACCACCAGGATCTGGGCGCATTGCCGCACCGTGGACAGGCGGTGGGCCACGGCCAGGGTGAGCCGGCCCTCCCGGAACTCGTGAAGGTTTTGCTGGATGATGGCCTCGGTGCGGGTGTCCACGGCCGAGGTGGCCTCGTCCAGCAGCAAAAGCGCCGGGTTGCGCAGGATGGCCCGGGCCAGGGAGACCCGCTGGCGCTCCCCACCCGAGAGCTTCATGCCGCGCTCGCCGATGATGGTGTCGTAACCGGCCGGCAGGCGCATGATGAAGTTGTCGGCCCCGGCCATGGCCGCTGCCCGGCGAACGGCCTGCAGATCGGCCTGCGGATCGCCGAGCAGGATGTTCTCCGCCACCGTGCCGTGGAACAAAAAAGCGTCCTGGGAGACATAGCCCAGGCTCTGGCGGTAGCTGGCCAGGGTGAAAGCGGCAAGCGGCGCGCCGTTGACCAGGATGTCGCCGCTGGTGGGCTCGAAATAGCGCAGCAGCAGCTTGACCAGAGTGGACTTGCCCGCTCCGGTTGGGCCGACAACACCCACGACCTCGCCCTGGCGCAGGGTGAAGCTTATGCCGTGGAGCACCGGCTCGCGGCCGGGGTAGGCAAAGCGCACCTCGCGAAAGGCGATCTCTGCCGGCCGCTGGGTCAGGGCCACGGCCTCGGGTCGGTCGACGATGCGCGGCTCGGTGGCCAGGAGCTCGGCGATGCGCACGGCAGCGGCCTCGGCCCGCTGGATCTGGTTGATCAGCATGCCGAAGACGAAAAGCGGCAGCACGAGCCGGGCGGCAAAAAGGGTAAAGGTGGTGTAGTCGCCGACCGTGGGGCCGGTGCCGCTGGCCACCAGCCAGCCGCCCCCGGCGAAAACGGCGGCAAAGGACAGCCCGGCCACGGCGTACATGGCCGGCAGGAACCGGGCCCGTTCGGCCTCGGCGGCCACGGCCTCGTCGCGGTAGGCGGCCGAGCGCTCGCCGACCGTGGAAAGGAGCCTGGCCTCGGCGGTGTAGGCCTGGATGACGCCCATGCCGGCGATGTTGTTTTCGAGCAGGCTCGAAATGGCCCCGACAGCCTTGCGCGCCTCGCGGTAGCGCGGCTGGACCCGGGTGACGAAGCGGCGGATGGCGAAGACGGCCAGGGGCAGGGGAAAAAACAGGAGCAGGGCGAGGCGCCATTCCAGGAAAAAAAGATAACCGTAGATGCCAAGAAAGGTGACGATGACCCGGATGATCGAGGTGGTGGCGTCGGTGAGAAAACTCTCCAAGGTGTCCACGTCGCCGACTACCACCGACATGATGTCGCCGGTTTGCCGGTCCTCGAAATAGGCCGGGTCCAGGGTCTGCAGACGGCTGTAGAGGGCGAGGCGGATGTCGTGGCGGGTGCGCTGGGCCATGGCCGCCAGGATATAGTCCGAGCCGCTCTGGAAAATCGCCAGGAAGACGAACGAGGCCAGCACGGCCAGGCCGAAGAGCACATAGGTGTGGGGGCTGGTGACGCCGTGGACGGCGGCGTCGATGACCTTGCCGGCCAGGGCCAAGGGCAGCAGATCGCAGGCCCGGGCCAGGACGTTTAAGCCCAGCCCCAGGCCGAACGACCGGCGGTAGGGGTGCAGGAACCGGAACAGCGTCCAGACGTGGCGGCCGAAAAAAGGGCTCTTGGGGTGCGCGGCCGAAGCCGCGGGCGGCATGGTGTTTTTCATACGATAAGGAGCAGAGCGGCGTAGCCCGCCGCGCCCAGGGTGAAGGCCGGGGCGTTGCCCGAGCCGTCCAGGGGAAGTTCGTCCTTCATGGTGTTCATGATCACGCCGCCGGCCAGGAAGGCGAAGAGAATGGCGAGCATGGCCTCGTGGACGCGGAAAAAGAAGCCAAAGGCCCAACCGGCCAGCACGGCCCCGGCCAGGACTAGGCGGCCGAGGCGGTGGTAGCTGTCGGTGAAGTGGCGGCGCAGGCCGTAGTCGTTGCCGGCCATGTGCAGGGCCATGGCCAGGAAATAGGTGACGAGGTTGGCCGGCCCGGGCACCGTGCGGTTGATCAGCAGATAGCCGATGAGGAAATTGTACAGGCCAAACGAGGCGAGGTGGAGCCAGAAGACGCCTTGGCTGGCGTCGATGGGCGGGGCGTCGCGGCCGCCGCGCGCGCCAAGAGCCGCCCGTTCCAGGACGTAAAAGACCAGCAGTCCGGAGAGGGCAATGAGAAACACATGGCGATCGAGCAGGGCGACCCAGGCCCAGCCGGCGTGCTGCAGCGCCTCCTGCCCGTCGCACAAGCCTGGGAATATGTGGATGAAGACGTAGGCCGTGGCCGCACCGCCGGCCAGGGACAGCCAGGGGCGGCGCGGCGCGTCGAGGGCGGGACTGAGCAGGCGCACGAACAGATGGAGCAACGCCAGACAGACGGCAAGCACGGCACTGAGCGCCGTCATGAGGCCTCATTCCCGGCCAGGGCCGCGGCCCGGCGCAGCAGGGCGTCCTCGTCGAGCCACTCGGCCTTTTCCGCGTTCTTGATCAGGCGGCTGGCCCGGGTGAGTGCCTCGGGGGAAAGCGCGATGCCGAGCTCCGCCAGGCGCAGGGCCAGGGCGGCCTTGCCGGAGAGCGGCGAGAGCGGCAACCGGATGCCCTCGGCCCCGACCAGTTCCGGGCGAAAGGGCAGGTAGGTGTCGGGGTGCTTGAGCAGCCCGTCCTGGTGGACGCCGGCCGAGGTGGCGAAAATGTTGGCCCCGGTGACGGCCTTGTTGGCGGGAAGCGGGATGCCGGCCCGCTCGGCCACCAGCCGGCACAGCCCCGTAAGCTTTCGGGTATCGACATTGATGGCCCGGCGGTACTGCTTCTGGTGCAGGGTCAGGGCCATGACGGTTTCTTCCAGGGCGGCGTTGCCGGCCCGTTCGCCGATGCCGCAGACGGTCAGGTGCACGATGTCGGCCCCGGCGGCCACGGCGGCCAGGGTGTTGGCCGTGGCCAAGCCCAGGTCGTTGTGGAAATGCACCCGCACCTTGACCCCGCGCGGATGGGCCAGCCGGGCCAGCATGGCCACCCGGCGGCGGGCGACTTCCGGGGTGAGTACGCCCACGGTGTCGGGAAAGCCGATACCCGTGGCTCCGGCGTCCATGGCCGCGACATAGGCCTGGCGCAGGAAGCCCGGCTCGGTGCGGCTGCCGTCCTCGCAGCCAAACGTCACCCGGTCGAACCGCTTGCGGGCGTAGGCCACGGCGCCGGCGATCATGTCCAGGCATTGGGCCTTGGTCTTGCCGAGCTTGTGGCGGCGGTGCAGGGGACTTGTGGCCAAAAAGACGCCGACTCCCCGGCGATCGGGGGCCGCCTCGGCCAAGGCGCTCCAGGCGGCGTCGATGTCGGCGGAAACGGCCCGGCACAGGGCCATGACGACCGGGCCTGAGGTTTCGGCGGCGATGCGGCGCACGGCCTCGACTTCATGGTCGGAACCGGCCGGAAAGCCGGCCTCGATGACATCGACCCCGGCCTCGGCCAGGGCCATGGCGATGGCCACCTTGTCGGCCACGGAAAAGCGCACCCCGGGCATTTGCGCCCCGTCGCGCAGGGTGGTGTCGGAAATGATGAGTGGGGAAAGCGGCGGCGTGACAGACAAACGCTTGGGCATGCGCTTTTATGCGCCGATTTTACGGCAAAGGCAACGCCTTGACGGCCGTAACGGTCCTAACGATTTGACGTAGCCCGAGGCTGAGGATAGATTTTGTGAAGGCCGGCCAGGCCGGCGACAGACAGACAACAAGCAGTGGGAGGGGGCATGGCGACCATCGGCGTACTCCTGTCGGGTTGTGGCGTCCTGGATGGTTCGGAAATCCACGAAGCCACGCTGACCCTGTATTTCCTCAACAAGGCCGGGGCCAAGGTCGTGTGCCTGGCCCCGGACATGACGGTCGAGGCCGTGGACCATGGGACGAAAAAACCCATGGGCCAGCAGCGCAATGTCCGGGTGGAGGCCGCCCGCATCGCCCGGGGGCCGGTGGCCGATACCACCATGGTCGCGGCGGCGGACCTGGACGCCCTGATCCTGCCCGGCGGCTTGGGCGCGGCCAAGAATCTGTGCGACTTCGCGGTCAGCGGGGCCAAGGGCGCGGTCGAGCCGTCGGTCGCGGCCCTGCTTCGCGCCATGCATGCCGCCAAAAAGCCCATCGGGGCCATCTGCATCGCCCCGGCCGTTGTGGCCCTGGCCTTGGCCGAGCATCACCCCGAATTGACCATCGGTAACGATTCCGGCACGGCCCAGGCCCTGGAAGCCGCCGGCGCGCGGCATGTGTCCTGTCCCGTGGACGCCGTCGTGGTGGACGCGGCCAACCGGCTGGTGACCACGCCGGCCTACATGCTGGGTCCAGGCATCGCCGACATAGCCCTTGGCATCGAAAAGCTCGTGGCCGCCGTGCTGGACATGGCCAAGGCGTCCTGACCCGATGGGCGCGCGCCGCGACGGGAGCGGCAGGACGGCCCTTTGGGACCGGCCGGGGCCGGCGGACCGGCGAAAGGATTTTTCACCACTGCCAGGGAGGGCGGATGCGGCGGCTGTTTGTCAATGCCGATGATTTTGGGCTGACCGAGGGCGTGACCGCCGGCATCGCCGAGGCCATGGCCGCCGGCGTGGTGGGCGGGACCACGGCTATGGTCTGCGTGCCGGGCGCGGTGGAGCGGATTGCCCGACTTGGCCGGCCGTTTGCCGGCCGGGTGGGGCTGCACCTGCAGCTCACCGGCGGCAGGCCCTGTCTGCCGCCCGGGGCCGTGCCCAGCCTTACCACGGCCGAGGGGCTTTTTCCCCGCAAGAAGATCGGGGTGGCGGATGTGAACCCCGGCGAGGTGCGGCGGGAATGGCGGGCGCAATTGTCCCGTTTCCGGGAAACGGGCCTGACGCCGAGCCACCTCGATTCCCACCACCACATCCACAAGCGTCCCGAGGTATTCGGGGCGTTCGTGGAACTGGCCCGGGAACTGGGCGTGCCGGCCCGGGCGTTGTCCGACGACATGCGCCGCGCCCTGGACGCCGCCGGCGTGCCCCATGCCGACGTCTGCGTCACGCGATTTTACGGGGAAGCGCTGAGCGTCTCCCATTTCCTGTCCCTGGTGGACGCGGCGTTCGCGGCCCTTGGCGGGGAGGGGACCGTGGAGGTCATGTGCCACCCCGGACGCAGCGACGCGGCCCTTGCCGCCATCAGCACCTATGCCGACGGCCGCGAGGAAGAATTGCGCGTGTTCACCGCGCCGGATGTGCCGGACCTTCTGGCCGGGCACGGGGTGACGGTGATTGATGCCGCGCGCCTGGCCATTGCGGCGGCGTAACCAGTTTTGCAGAGCAGGCGGCCGGACGTCAGGCCGCCAAAGGATGGGCGCATGCCCGAAAGACTCCTCCTGTCCATGCGCAAGTTCGTCGCGCCGGAGTTCGTGTTCGGCCGGGGTGCGCTGACCCTGGCCGGGCGGCAGGCGGCCGGGCTTGGGGTGCGCCGGGCGCTGTTGGTGGCCGATCCGGGCCTTACCGACTTTGGCTGGCCCGGGCGGGTCGAGGCCAGCCTCAACGAGGCCGGGGTGGTGACCGAGCGATTCGAGGCCCTGTCGCCCAATCCCCGGGATCAGGAGATCATGGCCGGGGTCGCGGCCTTTGCCGCCTGCTCCTGCGACGCCATCGTGGCCGTGGGCGGCGGTTCGGCCATGGACTGCGCCAAGGCCATCGGCATCGCCTGGGCCAACAACCGCCACATCCTCGAATTCGAGGGCGTGGACAACGTCGAACGCCCGGGGCCGCCGCTTCTGTGCGTGCCGACCACCGCCGGCACCGGAGCCGAGGTTTCGCAGTTCGCCATCGTCACCGACACGGCCCGGCGACGCAAAATCGTCATCGCCAGCAAGACGCTCATACCCGACGCGGCCTTGCTTGATCCCGACGTCACCACCACCATGTCCGCCGCCCTGACCGCCCACACCGGGCTCGACGCCCTGACCCACGCCATGGAAGCCTATGTGTCCAACGCCCAGGGTCCGGTCACTGATCTGTTCTCCCTGGAGGCAGTGCGCCGCATCGCCGCCAATCTGCCGCGCGTCGTTGACGATCCGAACGACATCGAGGCCCGGGGGGCCATGCTCCTGGCCAGCCTCTACGCCGGCCTGGCCTTTTCCAACGCCATCCTCGGCGCGGTCCACGCCATGGCCCACAGCCTCGGCGGCCGCTTCGACCTGCCCCATGGCCTGTGCAACGCCATCCTGCTCGACCATGTGGTCGCCTACAATTACGCCGCCGCCCCGGATCGCTACGCCGCCCTGGGCCGTTGTCTCGGAGCGAAATTTACCGAGGCCGCGCCGCCCGAGGAAAAAAAGGCGGCGGTCCTTGCGGCCATAGCCGCCTTCAAGCACCGCGTCGGCGTGTCCATGAGCCTGGCCGACCTCGGCGTCGACGCCGCGAGCTTCGGCGAACTGGCCTGCTCCGCCCTGGACGACCCTTGCCTCTTGACCAATCCCCGCCAGCCCGATCAGGCCGATCTGGAAGCCATCTATGCAAGCGCCAGCCGCCCCCGGTCCTAAGAGCGACGATCGCCGGACCAGGCTGCTCGGGTTTGGCGAACACTCGGTCAGCAAGAGCTACTATCCGGAGTTGCGGCGACGGCTGGAGGAGCTCGAACGCTTTCGGTCCCTGCTGGACCAGACCGGCGACGCCATCTTTCTGGTGGATGTGGGCAGCGGTCGCATCACCGACGCAGCCGGGGCGGCCGGGGCCATGCTGCGCCTGGGCAGCCCGGCCCTGGTCGGCCGTTGCTTCGAGGAACTCCTGCCGGTGGACGCGGTCTGCCAGTTGCGGGGGCTTTTTTCCGGGGACTTCGCCGCCGGGCGCATTGAAACCACCCTGTCCCTGCCTGAGGCGGTCCCGGGGACCAGCCAGCCCGTGGAGATGACCTTTCGCCTTGCTGCCGGCGGCGATGGTCCCATCGCCGTCATCGTGGCCCGGGACGTCACCGAACGCAAAAAAAGCGAGGAGGCCCTGCGCCGGGCCGAGGAACGCTACCGGGGCATCGTCGAGAACGCCGCCGAGGGCATTTTTCAGAGCAACCTCGCCGGCCGGCTCATGAGCGTGAACCCGGCTCTGGCCGCCATCCTCGGCTATGAATCGACCTCGGATCTCTTGCGCCAGGTGAAAAGCGTGGTGGACGACGTGGTGGCCTCTCCCGAGGATCGTCAGCGCATCCGCAACGAGCTGGAGCGCTACGACCAGGTCAAGAATCTGGAAGTCCAGCTCCTCACCAAATCCGGCCAGCGTATCTGGGGACTCATCAATGCCCGGCGCATCCGGGACGGCGAGGGCCAGGCCGAGCGCTTCGACGGCTCGGTCCAGGACGTGTCCGTGCGCAAGCAGGCGGAACAGACGCTCATCCGCTACCACGACGAACTGGAGCAGCGGGTGGCCGAGCGCACGGCGGAGCTGACCCGGGCCAACGAGCGCCTCATCCACGAAGTGACCATTCGCAAAAAGGCCGAGGAAGCGGCCGAGGCGGCCAACCGGGCCAAATCCGATTTCCTGTCCATGGTGTCCCATGAAATCCGCACGCCCCTGACCTCGGTCCTGGGCTTTGCCGTGCTGATCCAAAAGCGGCTGCAACAGCTCCTGGCCCCCCTGGCCGGCGGTTCTCTCCAGCAGCGCCGCCAGGCCGAGCAGGTCCAGGAAAACCTCGGCATCATCGTGACCGAGGGCGAGCGGCTCAAGCATCTGATAAACGACGTCCTCGACCTGGCCAAGCTCGAAGCCGGCAAGATGGCCTTTCACAGGGAGCGCGTGGACCCGGCCGCCGTGATCCGCCATGTCATGAGCGCTTCGGTCGGGCTTTTGCAGGGCAACCGGGTCAACCTGACCACGAGCATCGAGGGGCGGTTGCCGGAAATCGTCGGCGACCGGGACAGGCTCATCCAGGTGCTGGTCAACCTGGTGTCCAATGCGCTTAAGTTCACCGAATCCGGCTCGGTCACCTGCCGGGCCCGGGCGCAGGGCCATTCCATCATCATTGAGGTGGAAGACACCGGCATCGGCATCCCCGAGGCCGAACAGCACAAGGTTTTCGAGAAGTTCAACCAGATTGGCGGCACGCTCACCAACAAGCCCAAGGGCACCGGCCTTGGCTTGGCCATCTGCAAACATATCGTCGAGTCACACGGCGGTCGCATTTTTTTTGTATCCAAGCCCGGAACCGGCAGCACATTTACCTTCACCCTGCCGATTGCCTAAGTCGGACCATTGCGGTATGTCCCCGTCCCCCGGCAGCGTCCCCGACGCCTGCCCCCAACGCCCTTCAAGGATTCCTGCATGAAAAACGCGACCAGAAACGAAGCCCTGCGCAATATCGCCATCATCGCCCACGTCGACCACGGCAAAACCACCCTGGTTGACCATATGTTCCGTCAAAGCGGTCTGTTCCGCCAGAACCAGGAAGTCACCGACCGCATCATGGACAGCATGGATCTCGAACGCGAACGCGGCATCACCATCGCCGCCAAGAATTGCGCCGTGATCTGGAACGGGGTGAAGATCAACATCATCGACACGCCGGGCCACGCCGATTTCGGCGGCGAAGTGGAACGGGCCCTGTCCATGGTCGATGGCGCGGTGCTTTTGGTCGATGCCTCCGAGGGGCCGCTGCCCCAGACCCGCTTCGTCCTCAAAAAGACCCTGGATCGGGGCCTGCCCGTCATCGTGGCCGTCAACAAGATCGACCGCAAGGACGCCCGGGTCGAGGAAGTCTTAAACGAAATTTACGACCTGTTCATCGACCTCGACGCCTCCGAGGAACAACTCGAATTTCCGGTGCTCTACGCCATCGGCCGCGAAGGCATTGCCAAGCGCGGCCTGGACGACGAGGGTGCCGACCTCTCGCCCCTTTTCGAGACCATCCTGTCCGAGATCAAGGGCCCGGTCCACGACGCCGCCGAGCCGTTTCGCATGCTGGTGTCCGATCTCGGCTATTCCGACTTTCTCGGCCGTCTGGCCGTTGGCCGCGTGGTCTCCGGCACGGCCCACATCAACCAGACCATGGTGTGCATCGACGCCGAGGGAACGACCAAACCGCTGCGCATTTCCAAATTGCAGGTCTACCAGGGCCCCAAGCTGACCGAGACCGAGGCGGCCGATCCCGGCGACATCCTCGTGCTTTCCGGCGTCGAGGACGTGACCATCGGCGACACCATCACCGTGGCCGATTCGCCCAAGGCCTTGCCGCGTATCAACGTGGACGAACCCACCGTGTCCATGCGCTTTGCCATCAACACCTCGCCCTTTGTCGGCCGCGAGGGCAAGTTCGTGCAGTCGGCCAAGCTGCGCGAGCGCCTTTACAAGGAAACGCTGCGCAACGTGGCCATCAAGGTCGAGGAGACCGATGACAAGGACGCCTTCACGGTCAAGGGCCGGGGCGAGTTCCAGATGGCCATTATCGTCGAGACCATGCGCCGCGAGGGTTTCGAGATTTCCGTTGGACGCCCCGAGGTCATTTACAAGACCGAAGGCGGCGTGCGCAAGGAACCCATCGAACACCTGTTTATCGACACCGACGAAGCCTTTGTCGGCGTGATTACGGAGAAGCTGTCCGTGCGCAAGGGCCGCATGCTCAATCTGGTCAACCACGGCTCGGGCCGGGTGCGGTTGGAGTTCTCCATTCCGGCGCGCGGGCTCATCGGCTACCGCGACGAATTTCTCACTGACACCAAGGGCACCGGCATCATGAACTCGTCGTTTTCCGGCTACGACGAATACCGGGGCGATTTCCCCAGCCGGTTCACCGGCTCCATCGTCAGCGACCGCGAAGGGGTGGGCGTTCCCTATGCGCTGTTCAACCTCGAGCCGCGCGGCCGGCTGTTCATCACGGCGGGCGAGCCGGTTTACGAAGGCATGATCGTTGGCGAGCACAACCGTGACAACGACATCAACGTCAATCCATGCAAGGAAAAAAAGCTCACCAACATGCGGGCTTCCGGCAAGGATGAACATGTCATTCTCACCCCGGTGCTGCCCATGACCTTGGAGCGGGCCCTGCACTTCGTGCGCGAGGACGAGATGGTGGAAGTCACGCCCCTGTCCATTCGTCTGCGCAAGAACGTGCTGCCGGCCAAGGATCGCCATACCCTGGACGGAGCCAAGAAAAAGGACAAATAGTTCGCCGGGCGGTTGTTCCCGGGCTGCGTATAGTGGCGGCGACCCGCGCCTGGATGGTTCCACTGTCCGGGTGCGGGTCGCCGCTTGTTTTAAGACCGGTCGTCAGGCCTGCCCGACTGTTCGGGCAGGGTCCGTCTCCTGGCCCTTTCCTGCGATCGCGAAGACGCGAAAAGCGTGACTGCGATGCGTTCCCGGGCGTTGCCAGCCGCCGGTATATCGGGCATGAGCAACGGTATGAACAGACACCTGCCCCTGCCCGGTCCCCTGGCTGTCGCCGTGCGTTATCTGGTCGTGGTTGTCCTGCTGACCGCCTACGGAGGGCAGGTCTGACCGTTCATGGAGGCCGTGCCCCCCGTGCGCCTGGGGGCCATGCTTGCCGTTTCCTTCGCCGTGGCCCTGCTCCTGCGGGGCTTGGCCACGCGTCCCGTCGTCCTGACCGTGCCGCCCGGAGACCAGCCCACCCGGCAGTTCCTGCTGGAGATGGGGGCCTGTCTCGTGGCTGGAACCTGTGCGGGCCTTCTCATGGAGGCCTCCATCGGCTTTCTTTGGGTGTCCGGCTGGAAGCTGGTGCTCGGGTCCATGGTCGCCGGATTCTATCTGGGCCTTGAGGGGGCACTGCTGCGACTTCGCGCCGTGGTGCTCGGGGCCGGGGAGGGCGGCGGCTTTCCCCTTGGCCGGCCGCTTCGCCTGCGCAGCCTGTCCCGGCGGTTTCTGCTCATGGCCGCCGCCGCCGCCTTTCTGCTCCTGGGGATTTTCGGCCTGATCTGGGCCGGCGACGTGTCCTGGCTGTCCTCCCTGGACCGGGAGCCGATGGTCTTGGCCGAGGCTAGGCGTTCCGTCATCCTGGAGATCGCCTTTGTCGTGGCCGTGCTGTTGGCCGGGCTGTCCCGGTTGATCCTGCTGTATGCCGCCAATCTGAAACTCCTGTTCGGCAGCATCACCCAGGGGCTGGCCCGGGTGCGCCAGGGCGACCTGACGGTGCGTCTGCCCGTGGCCACCTCCGACGAGTTCGGGCTCATCGCCGCCGAGGCCAACGCCATGATCGAGGGGTTGTCCCAGCGGGTGGCCTTGCTCGATGCGCTCAAAGTGGCCGAGGACGTGCAGCGCAATCTGCTGCCGTCCGCGCCGCCGCGCATCGCCGGCCTCGATATCGCCGCCTCGAGCGATTACTGCGACGAAACCGGCGGCGATTATTTCGATTTTATCCAGACCGGACCGTCCACCACCGTGGTGGTGGTGGGGGATGTGGCCGGGCACGGCGTGGGGCCGGCGTTGCTTATGGCCTCGGCCCGGGCCACGGTGCGCATGGCCGCCGCCATGTACGCCGATCCCGGGGCCGTGGTCAGCGCCGTCAATTCCCGGGTGGCCGAGGACGTCTACGGCACCGGACGGTTCCTGACCTTTTTCTATCTGGAGATCGATGCCGCAGCCCGGCGGCTGCGCTGGGTCCGGGCCGGCCACGATCCGGCCATGGTGGTTCCGGCCGGCCAGGGCCTGACGTTCGAACTGGCCGGCGGCGGTCCGCCCCTAGGCGTCGTGGAGGGCTACCGCTATACGTCCAGTTCGCGCTCCTGGCCCGACGGCTGCCTGGTGTTCATCGGCACCGACGGCATCTGGGAGCGGCGGGGCGGCGACGACAGTATGTTCGGCAAGGGCCGGCTCCTCGACATCCTGCGCCGAAACGCCGCCCAACCGGCCGACCGGATCCTGGAGGCCGTGACCCGCGACCTGCAAGCCTTTGCCAAGGACCGTCCCCCGGAGGACGACGTCACCATGGTGGCCATCCGTTTTCCCTGACCCGGCAGCGAAGGCCCCGGCCTTGCCCGCCGACCCGCCTTGGGCTAGGACAGAATGATCAGGCCATCATCCATGAAATCCCGCATCGTCGACGTCGCCATCAATGTTTTCGGCAAGCCCGCCCAGACCGCCCTGGCCCTGGTCTCGCTGCTCGCCCACAGCGGCCGCTTCATCGACCGGATCTATTTCAACGAAGAGCCCGACTCGCTCAACGCGGTCTTTGCCCATGCCGACATCCTGGCCGCCCTGGGCGACCGGGTCGTCCACCACCGGCCGGCGTTCATGAACTGGCGCTACGCCGTTGACGAGTCGCGCCTGGGCGACCCGACCTACCGCCACGCCCTGCGCTACCAGTACGCCTTCGAGCGCACCGACAAGCGCTATCTGCTGCTGATCCACAACGACTGTGAATTTACCGGCGACGTGGTTGGCCTGCTCCTGGCCGGCCTCGGCAGCCAGGCCGGAGCCGGTGAGATCGGGCAGTGCTGGTTGTGCCCGGCCAAAATGCTCGGCCGCTGCGGACCGGGGCGCTACCAGGACTACCGGCCGGATTTCGCCGAGCTGGCCGCGCTCTATGCCGCCGTGGACCCGGCGGTCTATCGCCGCAGGTATTTGGACGAGCCGACCGAGGCCCTGCGCCGCCGGCCCTGGCCCCTGCCCGAATGCCGGCTCAACGAATTCTGCTGCCTGCTGCGCATGGACCTCGTGCGGCCGGCCACCTGCCCAATCGGCCCGGCCCGGCCGTTCGGGGCCTACGTCGACGTCGGCAACCCCGAAACCGGCAACGGCATCCTGGACATCGGCGTGGCCTGGTTTGGCGACATGGTCCACCTGGGGCATGGCTTCGCCCATGTGCCGCTTAACGCCTGCGTGCGCCACGTCGGGGGGCACAAGGCCCTTTTCGCCCCGGATACCTACGTCAGCCGTGAAGAAGAAGCCCTGACCATCTTGCACGACAAGTACGGCGGACACATCCCGCGTCCGCCAGCCTGAAGGAATCCCATGGAACTGTTCACCGTCACTGACGGCTGCACTGGCTGCGGTCTGTGCGTTGCCGCCTGTCCGGCCAGTCTGGTGCGCCAGCGCAAACCCGGCGATGCCCCCCAAGCCCTGGCCGGCCGCGAGCCCCACTGCATCCGCTGCGGCCATTGTGTCATCGCCTGTCCGACCAAGGCCTTTGTCCACGGCTGGCTGCCGCCGGAAGCTTTCGAGCCCATCCGGCGCAAGGAATTTCCCAGCCCCGCTTCCCTGCGCCATCTGTTCATGGCCCGGCGTTCGTGCCGGACCTACGCCCCGCAGCCCGTGCCCCGGCACGACATCGAGACCCTCATCGAAACCGTGCGCCATGCCCCAACCGGCCACAACATGCGCCAAGTCGGCTATCTGGTGGTGGACGGCCCGCAGCGCATGGACGCGGCCCGAACGCTCGTGCTCGATTGGATCGCCCTGGAAGTGGCGGCGGATTCGCCCCGGGCGGCCGAACTGCACCTGGCCGGCGCGGCCCGGGCGGCGGCCAAGGGCAAGGACGTGATCTTTCGCGGCGCGCCTCACGTCATCGCGGCCTATGGGCCGGTTGAGGGCATCAGCCCCGACGTCGACGCGATCATCGCCGCTTCGTGGCTGGAGATCGCGGCGGCGGCCTCGGGCTACGGGGCCTGCTGGTGCGGTTATCTGATGTTCGCCATGGCGGCCCATCCGCCGATCAACGCGGCGCTCGGCATCCCGGACGGCCATCGCGGCTACGCCGCCTTGCTGTTCGGCCGCGCCGCCATGCGAGTGGGGTCGATACCGCCCCGGGACAGGCCGAAGGTGGTGTATTTCTGAAAGCGTGTATAGGATTTTGTATTGACTCAAACTAATGATTATGTTTCTGAATGGGGAGGATGGCGCATGGTTGATATCTAAGGTTCCCGATTATGTTAGAATTAAATGAATATACGGTGGAAGCAATAGCCGGTGTGGCACTATTTTTTTTCATAGCGGGTTTTTTGACGCAGAAAAAGAACAAGAAAATCGTACACCGCCTAAACTGGAATAAAGAAATCATCTCCTGGTCGTCAGGTGTCATGGAGGAGATTGGAAGCGTTTTGTATATATTTGAGCAATTAAAATACGGGGCGTCGTTTGAAGACGTCTCGGATGATGTTATTGTGTCGAAGCAGAATATGAGTGCGTTGCTTGACTTCGGACGTTTACTGATCGGAAATGTCAGGCAAGGAAAAAAAAGATTGGATGAAAACTGGAAATACGCTGAACAAAAACAACGTGCTTTAGAATCCATTCACGCCGTGCACGGTCGACTTTGTCTCATCGCCAGCGCAAGCGGCAACGTCGATGTTGACGAGAATATCATGTATATTTCACAATGCAGGAAATCGTTTGCTACTGATATCCAGTTTGAAATTGAGTATCTGCCTGGCGAGCACAAGGGAGCTTAAGCCACCTTTGACACGTATCTCCGTTCTTCCCCGTGCCTGAAAAAAAGCCCCGGCCGAGGCATCGACCGGGGCTTTTTTATTGGTGAATGGACGCGGTTAGCCCAGGACGGCCTGTTTGATGGCCTCGATGCCCAGGCGTTCGACGAACCGGGCGGCGCGCTCGCGCTTCTTGGCGTTGGCGGCGTAGTAGCCGATGAGCTTTTCCGACAGCTCGATGACCTGCTCCCGGGTCAGATCCTCGGCCACCACGTCGCCGATGCGCGGCCGGGCCCCTGGATGGCCGCCAAAAATCACCGTCCAGCCGGACTTCTTGCCCAACACGCCCAGGTCGCGCACAAAGCTCTCCGAACAGCAAAACGGACAGCCCGACACCGACAGCTTGAACTTGCCCGGCAGGTCGCGCCCGACAAAGAGCTTCTCCATTTCCAGCCCAAGACCCAGGGAATCCTGGACGCCGAACTTGCACACGCTGGTGCCCGGGCAGGCCTGGACGAAATGCACGCACAGCTCCATGGCCTGGCCCACGTCGGTGCCGAGATCCTTCCAGATGGCGTCCACGTCCTCGGGCTTGATGCCGACCAGGGCCAGGCGCTGGCCCGAGGTGATCTTGACAATGGGCACGGCGTATTTCTTGACCACGAGGTTGAGGGCTTCGAGAACTTCCGGGGAAATAAGCCCCACAGGAGTGCGGGGGACGATGGCGTAGGTCTGCTGGTCACGCTGCAAGATGGCCCCGGTAGGGGCTTCGTTGACGCTCATGGCGGCTCCTTGATGGTAGAGTCGTGAATGGGAATATGGGCCTGCGCAGTATGCGATGGTTGGCCGATCCGAGATCGAAGGGCGGTCCGGGCTTGTCGTTAACGGACGCCAAGGACCAGTCTCTACACATTGGGGGCGTTGTTGTCACCAACGAAAAAAGTCCCAAGGATGCCGTGTTGTTTGCTTTGCTTGTTTCGTCCTTCGAGCGAAATGGAAGAAAGGCGGTCACCCACTGGCGCAACGCGTTTGATCTGTTCGTTCCAGGGCGGATTTTTACTGCCCGCCAAATTTTTGTGTCCCGACCGGTCTTGAGGTCAGGAGCCGCCTGGGCTACACCCGGGCAAAACCCTTTCGGGAGGATGTCTTGGGCAAGCTCAACGCGGAAAAATTGTCCCCCAATCCGGATTTCGACCTGTTCCTCTATCTGCGGGTGACCGGAACCCCCAAAGTCGAACAACACCTCATCGACCTGTGCGAGGAGCATTGGGAATCCTTCAAGGAACACTTGAAGGGTTACCGCTTCGCCATGCCCGGCTCCAAACGCGGCGTGGTCCTGTTCTTCCTGGAACCGGCCGCCGAAGGTCTCGTCGAGGAAGCCTGGGCCCGCTCGCCCACGGAAGGCTTCGCCCTGCACAACCTGGCCGTGACCATGGTCATGGCCGCCGCCGCCCAGCAAGTGCCCGAAATCGAAGCCGGAGCCTGCGCGCCGCTGCCCCCCCCGGACCGTGACCTCAAACGCCGCATGGAACGCCTGGGACTCGTCTGGAACGAAACCGGCAACGTCAGCGTGCAATTCGCCGTCATGACCCACGACCCCTACGCCGGCGGCTGCGCCGTCTGCCATTTGCGGGCGACCTGCCCGAAAAGCGACGTGCCCAAGGGACAATAAGAAAGCCGAAAGAGATAAGAAAAGAAGGGAAGAGGAGAGAAGTTCGGGCTCTGCCCGAACCCGCCGGGGGCCTCAGGCCCCCGGACCCCCGTCCGGTGGGAGGATGGCAAGCGTGTGGGGGAGACGTCGGTGGGCGGGAGCGTGTGAAGTTGGGGGCCGGACAGTTCGGATTGGCCCGTTCATTTCAACGGTCGCATGCAGTGAATGCCTTTCCCGGGCGAACCGGGTCATTGGAAATACGGGGCCGTCGAGCTCCCGGCGCAAGCCGGGTGCATCGACGGCCCCGTATTTCCAACGACCCATGCGGCAAAGCCGCCAAGCGCTTTAGCGCCCAAGCATCTTCCCGCCCTCTCACTCTCGCGACAGTGCCTTACCCCGTCCAGGCCATGCGCCCCTGTTCGGGGGTCCGGGGGGCCGTCGCCCCCCGGGGGGTCCAGGGCAAAGCCCTGGCAGGGTCCGGGGCGGAGCCCCGGCGGGTGCAGGGCAGCGCCCTGCCGGAGAGGTCCAGGAGAGGCAGCGCCTCTCCTGGTGGGGTCCGGGGCGGAGCCCCGGCAGCGTTCCTACCAGATATTGCGCACTTTGATGCCGCGCGCGGTCATGTGGTCCTTGCACTGCTTGATGGTGTATTCGCCGTAGTGGACGATGGAGGCGATGAGCGCGGCCGAGGCTTTGCCGAGGCTGACAGCGTCGGCCATGTGGTCGGGGTTGCCGGCTCCGCCCGAGGCGATGACCGGGATGGTGACGGCTTCGGCGATCAGGCGCGTGAGCGTCAGTTCGTAGCCGGTCTTGGCGCCGTCGGCGTCGATGGAGTTGCAGCAGATTTCGCCGGCTCCCAGGGCTTCGACGGTCTTGGCCCATTCGAGGGCATCGAGGCCCATGGCCTTGCGGCCGCCGTGGATGACGATTTCGTAGCCCGAGGGGATCAGTTCCGAAACGGGAACCTGTTTGACGTCCATGCCGACGACCACGCATTGGGAGCCGAAGGCGGCCGCGCCTTGGCTGATGATGTCGGGGTTTTTGACGGCGGCGGAGTTGACCGAGATTTTTTCCGCGCCGGCCAGCAGCACGGCCCGCATGTCTTCGACGGTGGAAATGCCGCCGCCGACGGAGAAGGGGATGAAGATTTCGCGAGCGACCCGGTCCACGACGTCGAGCATGATGCCGCGCCCTTCGCTGGAGGCGGTGATGTCGTAGAAGACCAGTTCGTCGGCGCCGGCTTCGTAGTAGAGCCGGGCGGTTTCGACGGGATCGCCGATATCGACGTTGCCCTTGAATTTGATGCCCTTGGTGAGCTTGCCGTCGCGGACGTCGAGGCAGGGGATGACGCGTTTGGAGAGCATGGTATTAGGCCTCCCGGCAGTAGGCGGCGAAATTGCGGAGCAGGGCGAGTCCCGGACGGCCGCTTTTTTCCGGGTGGAACTGCACGGCCCACAGCCCTTTTCTGCCGTGGACCGAGCAGAAGTCGAGGCCGTAGTGGGTGACGCCGATCACGTATTCGGGGCTGGGCACCGGGTAGTAGCTGTGGACGAAATAGAATTCCGAAGCCGGGTCGATGCCGTCAAAGAGTTCGCAGTTCTTCTCCAGGCGCACCCGGTTCCAGCCCATGTGGGGGATGCGGATGGGGGCGTCGTCCTCGTCGGTCAGCGCGGCGTTGAACATGGCGCAGAGTCCGGGCACGATGCCGAGCGCCTGGGTGTCGTTTTCGGCGCTGTAGTCGAGCAGGATCTGGCAGCCCACGCAAATGCCGAGCAAGGGCTTTGCGGCGGCGACCTGCTCTGTTAAAAGCGCATCGAGTCCAGTGGTGGTCAATTCGCGCATGGCCTGTCCGGCGGCCCCGACGCCGGGGAAGATGATGCCCGAGGCGTCGGCGATGACGGCCGGATCGGCGGTGATGCGGCAGGGGATGCCGAGGTGGTCCAGGGCGCGGCGCACGCTGGTCTGGTTCCCGGCCTTGTAATCCAAAATGGCAAGCATGGCGTTCTCCTTCACCTGTGGACAGCGTCCCGGGAGCGGCCGGAGCCGGGGGACACGGCAAGGCGGCTTGGGGCCGCCGACGTTTCGCAGAAGCCGGTTGTGAACATTTTAGGCATTTTTGGCAAGGGAGGCGGACATGATCATCGTCACCGGCGGGGCCGGTTTTCTGGGCAGCGCCCTGGTGTGGGGACTCAATCTCGCCGGGCGTGACGACATTGTGGTCGTGGACAACCTGGGGCACGGCGAGAAATGGAAAAATTGCGTGAACCGCCGGTTTGCCGACTACCTGCACAAGGACGCCTTTCTGGCCGCCATTACCGGGGGCGGCGATCCTTTCGGGGCCGAGGCGGTGGTGCATCTCGGGGCCTGTTCCGCAACGACCGAGACCGACGCCGAATATCTCATGCGCAACAACGTGGCCTATACCAAGGCCGTGGCCCGGTATGCCCTGGCTGCCGGGGCGCGGCTGATCGTTGCTTCCTCGGCCGCCACCTACGGCGACGGGGCCATGGGGTTTGACGACGACGTGGACGCCCTGGATACGCTTCGCCCACTTAACATGTACGGCTATTCCAAACACCTGTTCGATCTGTGGGCGCGGCGCGAAGGCGTGCTGGGAAGGCTGGCCAGCCTCAAGTTTTTTAACGTCTACGGCCCCAACGAGTACCATAAGGGCGAGATGCGTTCGGTGGTCTGCAAGTCATACGCCCAGATCCGCAAGACCGGCCGCCTGTCCCTTTTCAAGTCGCACCGGGCCGATTATCCCGACGGCGGCCAGAAGCGGGATTTCCTGTACGTCAAGGACGCGGTGGCGGTGATGCTGTGGCTGCTTGAGCATCCCGAAGCCAGCGGGCTTTTCAATATCGGCTGCGGCGCGGCCCGGACCTGGAACGATCTGGCGGCGGCGGTTTTTTCGGCCATGGAGCGGGCCTTGGCCGTGGACTACATCCCCATGCCCGAGGCCATACGCGAGAAGTACCAGTATTTCACCGAGGCGAAGATGGACCGGCTGCGGGCTGCCGGCTACGACCAGCCGTTCGCCACCCTGGAAGAGGGTGTTGCCGACTACGTGAAGGGCTATCTTTCCCAGCCTGACCACTATCTGTAAGGGGCCGGTCCGCCCGGACCACTCCGACCAGATCGCCTGCCAGCGCCCAGACCCCATTAACAAAATTCTCCCATCAAGGGGGTCCGGGGGGGATTATCCCCCCCGGCCGCCGGAGGCGCTCTTTCTCTTCTCTCTCGCTAATCGTACTTCACCGCACTGATTTCCATGAGCTTATCCAGCCGGATGCGCGTTTCGATGCGGCGCATGGTGCCGGTCTTGCCGCGCATGACCAGGGAGCGGGTGATGGCGTGGGTGCCGGTGAATTCGACGCCGTCGAGGAAGGTGCCGCCGGAGATGCCGGTGGCGGCGAAGTAGGTGTCGTCGCTGCGCACCAGCGTTTCCTCGGTAAATATCTGGGAGCAGTCGATGCCGGCTTCGGTGAGGGCTTGCGTTTCGGCTTCGGACTGGGGATCGAGCCGGGCCAAGAGGCGTCCGCCCAGGGCGCGGATGGCGCAGGCCGTGAGCACGCCTTCGGGCGTGCCGCCGGTGCCGAACATGACGTCCACGACGTTTTCCGGATCAACGGCCATGAGCGACCCGGCCACGTCGCCGTCGGTGTGGAGCTGGATACGCGCGCCGACAGCCCGTATCTCGTTGATGAGCGTCTTGTGGCGGGGCTTGTCCAGGACAAAGACCACCAGATCGTCCACGTCCTTGCCCAGGGCCTTGGCGATTTTTTTGAGATTGTCGCCGACCGGCGCGTCGAGATCGGCCACGTCCTTGGCCTGGGACGGCACCACCAGCTTTTGCATGTAATAGCTGGGGCCGGGGTTGAACATGGAGCCGCGCGGGGCGATGCCGACCACGGAGATGGCGTTGGGGCGGCCGTAGGCGAGCAGGTTGGTGCCCTCGACCGGATCGACGGCCACGTCCACGGCATGGCCCTGGCCGCTGCCCACCCGCTCGCCGTTATAGAGCATGGGGGCTTCGTCTTTCTCGCCTTCGCCGATGATGATGACGCCGTCGATGGGCAGGGTATTAAACGACAGGCGCATGGCGTCCACGGCGGCCTGATCGCCGGCGTTCTTGTCGCCCCGGCCCAGCCAGCGCGAGGAACTCAGCGCCGCCGCTTCGGTCACCCGTACAAGATCCAGTCCGAGATTTCTGTCCGGTGCTTCCATGGCAGGCTCCTTTGGAAAGAGGGGATGGGGACGTAAGCCCTGTCGGACCGCGACGGCGGCCAAAGGATCGGGCCGTGATCCCGAGACGGCCCCGAAAGCCGAAGCTCGCGGGGCCGTGTTCTCGAGGGTCGGGCAGGGGCTCCCTGCCCGGATGGCTATTTGTTGTCCCAGGCCTTCTGGATGGCCGCGGCCAGGGCCGGCGGGGTGAATCCGTAGGCTTCGGCCAGCTTTCCGGCCGGGGCCGA
>JBKICS010000403.1:0-5026 GCA_046567015.1 Acidobacteriota bacterium
CCGGGGCGGTCGCGGTCTACGAGCCCCTGGGCCGGGCCGGGGAGCCGCTCCCCGATTTCGCCGCCGCCTACGCCGTGGCCCTTACGCACTACGTCAGGAAAGAATTTCGCCAGGCACTCGACGGCTTTCTGGCCGTGGACGCGAAACGTGGCGGCGATCCCCCGTCCCGGGTGCTGGCCGGGCGCTGCCGGTCCTGGTTGGCCACCCCGCCGCCGCCGGACTGGGACGGCGTGTTCGTGCCGGAAGGCAAATAGGCAAAAAAAGACGCGCCGGCCCTGCACCATCGGGCGTACACCCTTGCCCGAACCGCCGTTTGGGCGTATGGCGCAAAAAACGGGAAGACTCCAGCCAGCGAGGCACGCCATGGCCGCAAGCAACGCTTCCGACGCCTTTGCCCAGGCAACCGGCAACGTCCTGATCGACTCGGTGACCTACGTCGGGCTGCCCTTGTGGACCAGCCAGACCACCACCACGCCGCTGACCGTGACCTATGCCTTCATGACCACGCCGCTGTTGCCCGGCGACGCGGAAAACACCGTCGACAATTTCGCCCCCCTAAACGCCACCCAGCAGTCGGCCGTGCGGCTCATCTACGGCACTTCCCAGTCCCTGACCGGCCTGACCTTCGTCGAAACCGCCGACACCGTGGGCGCGGACATCGTCTTTGGCAACGAAGACATCGACGACCCCAACACCATGGCCCTGACCTACTTCGATTACGGCATCCGCGTCACCGCCGACGGAACCGTCGCCAACCTGGACATCAAGGACTACGTCTACTTCGACAACGTCGAATTCGGCGACGTCCTGGCCAATCCCGTCCCCGGGAGCCTGGGTTACGAGACCATCCTGCACGAGGCCGGGCACACCCTGGGCCTGGACGACACCGCCTACACCCGGACGCTGCCGGGGCTGCTCGACAACACCGACTTCACGGTCATGTCGTATAACGAGACCGACACCTACAAGGCCAATTTCTCGCTCCTGGACGTGGCGGCCCTCAACGCGCTCTACGCCGACTCCGGCACCATCCGGGATTTCGGCGTCACCCCCGTGGCCGCCTTTCCCGGCACGGCCCAGCCCACCGGCGGGGGCATGCTGGCCGTGGCCTGACCCCTGCCCAGCCGCCCAAGGCGGCCCCCGGCGCCACCAACCGGCTGGGGTTGCGCCGCAGTGGCCTGCCCCCTGCCCAACTGCCCAAGACGGCCCATCGGGACCGGGGGCTTACCCCCCATGGCCCATGGCCGCAGCCGGTTCGGCCACACCCCGTCTTGCCGGCTGCTCCGTCTGGCGATCGGATCGGTTTTGGCGTAGGGTTCGGCCCCTGGATACGCCAACCCGAACCACGAGGCCGCCCATGCGCCGTATTGCCCTTTGCCTTTTCACCGCCTGCCTCCTTGCCGCCGTTGCCCTGCCGGCGTTTGGCGAGGAAATCGACTGCGTCACCACCGAATGGAAGCTCCTCGGGGCCAACCACAAGGTCTGTGTCAACGCCTTTGACGATCCCGACCTCCCCTGCGTCACCTGCTACATGAGCCAGGCCCGCACCGGCGGCGTGTCCGGGGCGGTGGGGCTGGCCGAAGACCCGTCGGAATTTTCCCTCGATTGCCGC
The DNA here is from genome assembly GCA_046567015.1 of Acidobacteriota bacterium. Classification (GTDB taxonomy): domain Bacteria; phylum Desulfobacterota; class Desulfovibrionia; order Desulfovibrionales; family Desulfovibrionaceae; genus Solidesulfovibrio. The sequence goes on from JBKICS010000403.1 coordinate 1,613, forward strand.
CAGACCTGCCCCATCACCTTGCCGGAGAAGTTCCCCAAGAAAAAGAAGGTGTTCTCCGAAGGAACCTCGATCATGTTCAAGGACACCGAGGTCAACCGGCTCTACGACGCCAAGCGCAAGGCCGTGATCTATCTGGCGATAAGCCGCCGGATCGTCTCCGGTTCGCCGAAAAACTCCATCTCCACCATCGTGGTGCGCTAGTCCAAGCGCCTCGATGTCTCCCTACGATGCCATAGCCGTCGGCGTGGTGCTGGTCGGCGACGACGGCGAGGTGGCCGAGGCCGACGCCGAAGCCCGGCGACTGCTCGGGCTTGACCTCTCCGGCGTGGTCTCGCCGCACTGGAGCCAGATCGGCCTTTCCCCCTCGGTCCATGAGCCGCCGGCCGGGCGCGGCGCCCTGGTGTCGCGCCAGGACGCCGAGGGCAACCTGCGCCGGTTCATCCTGTCGCGCCGGCCCCTTCGCCTGGGGGGGGAGCCGGTCTACGTCTTTTCCCTGGCCGACGTTACCGACCTATTAAACGACCTGGACAAGTACCGGGGATTTTTCACCAATGCCGTAGAAGGCATCTTCCAGTCCACCCCCGGCGGCCGATTTCTCGACGTCAACCCGGCCCTGGCCGCCATCCTCGGCTACGACGACCCGGCGGACATGATCACCACCCTGTCCGATCTGCGGGCCGAACTCTACGTGGACCCGGCCGACCGCGATCGGTTCCTGGCGCGCCTCGCCAAGGACGGCTTCGTCACGGGCCTGGAAACCCGGTTCTACCGCAAGGACCGCTCCATCAAGTGGATCTCCCAGGCAGCCCGGGTGGTGCGCGACGCCACGGGCACCATCCGCTACATCGAAGGCCTCAACATCGACATCACGGCCCGCAAGCGGGCCGAGGAAGCCTACAACGACATCCTGGAGCGCTACCGTTCCATCGTCACCGGCAGCATCGACGGGGTCATCCTGTGCGGCGCGTCCGGGGCCATCGTCACGGCCAACCCCGAATCCGAGCGCATTTTCGGCCGTAGCGAGGCCGCACTGGCCGAGGCCGGCCTTTCCGACATCATCGACGACGCCGACGGCCGCCTCGCCGCCGCCCTGGCGACCCTGGCCGACGCCGGCCGCTTCCGGGGCGAGCTCACCGGTCTTCGGCCCGGCGGCGAGACCGTGCCCCTGGAAGTGTCGGCCAGCGGCTTTCCCCACAAGGGCGGCCCGGACCACAGCGTCTGGATCGTGCGCGACGTGGCCGACCGCAAGCGGGCCGAAAGCGTGCTGCGGGAAAGCGAGGAGAAGTTCCGCCGCACCTTCGACCAGTCGCCCATCGGGGCCAGCATCCTGTCCCTGGACTACCGCTTCCTCCAGGTCAACGACGCCCTGTGCCGCATCACCGGCTACGCCGCCTCGGAGCTGCTGGGCAAATCCATGATCGAGGTCACCCACCCCGAGGACGTGGCCGAAACCATCGACTGGGCCGAGCGACTGCTCGCCGGGGAACTCGACCGCTACGAGATCGACAAGCGTTATGTGCGCCAGGGCGGCGAAACGGTCTGGGTCCACCTGTCGGTGCGCCTCATCCGCGACGTGGCCGGCCGGCCGCTCTATTTCATGCCGATTATCCAGGACATTACCGAGCGGGTGCGGGCCGAGGGCGAGATGCGGGAACTGCTGGCCGAAAAGGAAAGCCTGCGGCTCAACCTCGAAGCCATCTTCCGGGCCATCCCCGACGCCATCGTGGTGGTGGACACCAAGATGCGGGTGGTCAAGACCAACCGGCCCCTGGACGATGTCTGTTTCGTCGGCGACATCCTGACCGGTCCCGGCGGGCAGCAGGTGGTGTCCGGAGCCTGCCGCCGGGGCTGTTTCGCCGCCCTGCGCTCCACGCTTGCCACCCAAAAGCCGGTCATCGAGTACCGGGTGGAGTGCCTGGGCCAGAATCCCGGCCGGGTGGTGGTCATAAACTCCATGCCGCTGACCGGCGAGTCCGGGGCCTTCGACGGCGCGGTGCTGATTATCCGCGACATCACCCGTCTGGCCGATCTGGAAAAGCGGCTGACCGACCTGCACAGCCACCGGGGTCTCATCGGCAAGTCCAAGGCCATGCGCGACATCTACCCCATGCTCGACCAGCTCGGCGAGGTGGACACCACCGTGCTCATCACCGGCGAGTCCGGCACCGGCAAGGAACTCGTGGCCGAGGCCATTCACTTCGGCGGCCCCCGGGCCAAGAAGCCGTTTATCCGGGTCAACTGCTCGGCCCTGACCGACGAACTCCTTGGCAGCGAGCTGTTCGGCCACGTGCGCGGGGCGTTCACCGGGGCCATCCGCGACAAGGTGGGCCGGTTCGAGGCGGCCCAGGGCGGCACCATCCTCCTCGACGAGATCGGCGACGTCTCGCCGCGCCTGCAACTCGGGCTCCTGCGGGTGCTGGAAACCAAGGAATTCGAGCGGGTGGGCGAGGCCAAGACGCGCAAGGCCGACGTGCGCGTCCTGGCCGCCACCAACGTGGATCTGCCCGAACGCATCCGGGCCGGACTGTTTCGGGCCGACCTGTACTACCGCCTCAAGGTGGTGGAGGTGCGCCTGCCGCCGCTGCGGGAGCGGGCCGAGGACATACCGCTGCTCTCCGACCATTTCATGCGCCAGTTCGCCGCCAACTTCGGCAAGACCATCTCGCGCCTGTCCGAGGAGGTCATGGGCATCCTCATGGCCTATCCCTGGCCGGGCAACGTGCGCGAACTCAAGTACGCCATGGAGCATGCCTGCGTGTTGTGCCCGGAAGGAGAGATCCAGGCCGCGCACCTGCCCCGGGAGCTGTTGTCCCCGGCGACCCGGCCGGCGGTGCTGGAGCCGCCGCGCCCCTGGCGGGGCGGGCTCACGCGCGAAGCCATCGATGGCGCGTTGCGCCAGGCCCAGGGCAACCGGGCGCAGGCCGCGCGACTGCTCGGCGTGGACCGCCGCACCCTCTACCGCAATATGGCCCGTCTGGGCGTGGGCTGATCGACGCAGCCACGGCGCGCTGCCGCTGGCCGGGCCCAGGGCTTGTCTGGCTGTGGACTGTCCGGGGCGGGCGTTCGCCGCGGACCACGGCGTCTCCCCTAACCCGCCTGGGCCGGCCGCGTCGTCACACAGCAGGTCGCGGCTGGCCGGCAGCGTCAGGGGTGGGGCATTGTGGGACACATGCCACACATGCGCCACACGTGTGGCACAAATGCCACATATACATGCCCCACTTCTGAACGTGTATTTTTCGAGTCAGCGGATAACTGACTAAAATAAAAGATCTTCTACAGAATTGCCGCCGTTGTTCAATTTGGCACGCTCCTTGCCTTCTATTGCGCCAGAGGTCTGGCGTGATCGCGCAAGACCGGGTCCATCGGCGGAGGAAGAATGGGGCGCAACTGCCCCGTTTTTTGGCGCAAAGC
>JBKICS010000404.1:0-2516 GCA_046567015.1 Acidobacteriota bacterium
TGATCTGGGAGGAATGCCTCCGGCGGCCGGGAGGGGCTAAGCCCCTCCCGGACCCTCCCTTCCTGGGAGATTCGTTTTCAGCAGCGGTTTCAGTGCGTTACACAGAACAGGGCAGGGGGCCGGCCGGGGCTGGTTCTCCTGCCCTTTTTTGCGTACAAACGCCCCGCGAAGGCGACCCTTTTTCACCGAGCCGTCCGTTGCGACGGCCAAGACGTAAGCGAAGCGACACACTCACCATGGCCAAAGTCAGTCTGCAAAATCTTTCCAAGGCCTACGCCGGCCGGGATCTGTTCAAGGATTTTTCCCTGGAGATTCCCGGCGGCACACGGCTGGCCGTGGTCGGCCAAAACGGCGCGGGCAAATCCACGCTGTTAAAACTCATAGCCGGCGTGTCCGAGCCGGACGGCGGCAAGGTGTCGCTGTCAACCGGCGCGCGCCTGGGCTATGTCGCCCAGGAGATGGACGAGTCCGACCTCGGCATGACGCTTCTCGCCTGGGTCATGGCCGCGCTGCCTTCGTGGAAGGAGTTCTGGGTCCGCTACGACGCGGCCGTGGCCGCCGGCGACGCGGCGGCGCTTGACGCGCTGTCCCACGAGCAGGCCAGCATGGAGCATGCCCTGGGGTATAACCCCGAGCATCGGGCCAAGACCATCCTGTCGGGCCTTGGCTTCGAGGACAAGCATTGCAACAGCCCCATTTCCGGCCTGTCCGGCGGCTGGCGCGAGCGGGCCAAGCTGGCCCGGGTGCTGACGGCCGGGGCCGACGTGCTGCTCCTCGACGAACCCACCAACCACCTGGACCTCGAAGCCGTGTCCTGGCTGGAATCGTTCCTGTGCGCCTTTGCCGGCGTGCTCATCTTCGTGGCCCATGACCGGGTCTTTCTGGACCGCGTGGCCACCCACACGCTCTTTCTCGGCGAGGCCAAGCCCATCTGGCGGCCGGGATCGTTTTCCCAGTTTCTCGTCTGGCGCGAGGAGATGGAAAAGCAGTGGGAGCGGCAAGCTGCGGCCATTGATAACAAGATCAAGCAGCACAACGTCTTTATCGACCGCTTCCGCTACAAGTCGAGCAAGGCGAGGCAGGCCCAGAGCAAGCTTAAAAACGTGGACAAGCTCAACAAGGAGATCTCGGCCCTGCGCGGCGACCGGCCCGACGTGCGCCCGAGAACCCTCGATTTCTCCCTGCCCGAGCCCGAGCGCTCGGATAAGACCGTGTGCGCCGCCGCCGACCTGGCCTACCACTGGCCGGGCCGCGATCCCCTCTGGCCGCCGCTCACCTTCCAGCTCTTTCGCGGCCAGAAGATCGCCCTGGTCGGCCATAACGGCGCGGGCAAGACCACGCTCCTTAAGCTCATCGTCGGGACCAACAAGCCGACCGACGGCCGCATCGTCCTGGGGACCGGGGTCAAGATCGGTTATTTCAGCCAGCACCAGACCGAGATTTTAAACAGCGACGCCATGGTCATGGCCGAAATGCGGCGCATGGCCGGCCCCAAGGCCACCCATCTGGAATGCTGCTCCACCTTGGGCCTTTTTCTCCTGGGCGAGGATTACTGGGAACGCCGGGTGTCCGAGCTCTCCGGCGGCGAGAAATCGCGCCTGGTCCTGGCCGGGCTTTTTTCCGCCCGGGCCAATTTCCTGATCCTGGACGAACCCACCAACCACCTGGACCTGGAAAGCCGCGAAGCCTTGGTGCGCGCCCTGGCCGAGTTTTCCGGCACGATCCTCATGGTCGCCCACGACCGCTATTTGCTTCGCGAGGCGGCGGCCGAGGTCTGGTCCGTGGGTTCCGACGGACTCACCATCTATGAAGAGGGCTACGCCGCCTACGAAGCCGCCCAGATGGCCGAGGCCTCGGCCTGCCGGGTGGACGAGGGCGAAGCCTTGGCCCCGGCCCAGAAGGTTTCGCGCCAGGAGGACAAGGAGAAAAAGCGCCGGGTGGCCGAGCTGCGAAACGCGCTTTACCGCGACATCAAGCCCAAGAGGCAAGCCTTCGAGAAGCTCGAAGCCGAGCTGGAGGCGCTTTTAACCAAGCAGTCCGAGGTCGAGGCCGTCATGGCCGACCCCGAGACCTATGCCCAGCGCGAGCTTTTTGCCAAGCTCAGCAAGGAGTACGGCGAACTGTCCCGGGACGCCGAGGAGCTGCTCGCCCGCATGTCCGTCATGGAAGAGGAGATCGCCGATCTGGAAGCTCGTCGGGCGGCCCTTTTGGAGGATGCGTGAGCGCCGGCCGCACGGTCGTCGACGTGGTGGCCGCCGTCATCTGGCGGGACGGCCGCTATCTCGGCGTACGCCGGCCCGAGGGCAAGGCCATGGCCGGAGCCTACGAGTTCCCCGGCGGCAAGATCGAGCCGGGCGAGACGCCGGAAGTGGCGCTTGTCCGGGAATTGCGCGAGGAATTGGGCATCGTTGCCACCGCAATTGCCTTTTTCCGAGAAAAAGCGCATTCCTACGAACACCTTTCGGTTCATCTGCATTTTTTCCACGTCCGCGCCTTTGCCGGAGAGCCGCTTCCCC
>JBKICS010000405.1:0-4279 GCA_046567015.1 Acidobacteriota bacterium
TTTCCGGTGCGTTGCGGCGATGGACGCTCCCGCTGGATCGACTTCACGTCCGAACCCCTGCCCGACGGCCGGACCCTGCTCACCCTGACCGAAGCCGATCCCCGGCCCCTGCTCGACCGCTCCGGCCCGGCCGCAGACCAGAACTGACCGGCAGGCACTGGCCGCCACGCGAAAAGCCCGGCTCGCAGCAGCGCAGCCGGGCTTTTTTGCGGGCGAGACCGAATCGCTCAGTTGGCCGGAGCCAGGATGGCGCGCTTGAGCAGATCGGCCATGCGGGCGTTAAGGGCCACGTTGGCGTGGCTGTCCACGCCGTTGACCACCAGTTCGCCCGGTTTGCGGTCGACGAGAAGCGGCGTGAGGTCGAGGACGTCCACGCCCCGGTCGCCGCAGTACGCGGCCACCCGGCGGGTCATGACCGCGCTGCCGGCCACGTCGGGCAGGCTCGGGATGAGCAGCGCGATCAGGCGCACCCGGCGCTCCCGGCACCAGGCCACAATGGCGTCGAGTTCGGCGGCGTGGGCGGCAAAGACGGTCGGATCGGCATAGGCCCCGCGCAGCCGGTCCCAGAAGGCCTTGGAGGCGTCCTCCACGTTGCCCACCCGGGCCAACCGCCAATAGACGAAATTGGCCAGGGCGAAATGGTCCACCAGATACTTGGTCAGTTTGCCCTGGGGGAACTGCACGGCAAAGGGCAGCGGGTAGTTGCTCTTCTCGGCCGCCCGGTAGATGTCATTGACGAAATAGGCCAGCACCACCACGTCCGGGGTCACGGGATAGGCGGCCAGGGCCTCGTATTCGTCCACCGTGTCCCAGCCGATCTTGGCCACGTTGACCACCCGCCAGCCCGCGCCGAGTTCGCGCCCCAGCACGTTGCCGAAACGGTCCTCGACCCGGTCGATGCCGTGGCCGGCGGCAAAGGAATCGCCGAGGACGGCCACGATCTTCTCGCCGGCCGCCCGGGGGGCCGGCTCCACGTCGCGGTACCCCAGGGAATTGACCGGATGCCAGTAGCGATCGAACCACTTGCGGCTGGACATGGTCAGGTTGAAGCCGTCGGACTGGACGAAGAAAAAGGCCATGAAGACTTCGAGCAGCAACAAGCCGACCGCCAGCGCGTCCAGGGACACGAGCAGGCCCATGCCCACAGTGCGCGCCCGCCCCCGGCGCAGCCGCGACAGGCCATAGCCGGCCGCGGCATTGAGCCCGGCCAGCCCCAAAACGAGGTAGAGCAGCTGGAGCATGGCTCAGTCGGCCGCCGGGGCGGATTGCTTGCGCCAGGATTTTTCCTGGCCGGCCCGCAGGCGGGCGATGTTCTCGCGGTGCTTGTAGATAATAAGCGCCGCCACCACCACCCCGGCCGGGACCAGGGCCGGATGGCCAAGCAGGGCGCAAAGGGCCGGCAGGGCCACGGCCAGCACCAGGGAACCGGCCGAAACGTAGCCGGTGACGCGGATCACGGCCACGCAGGCGGCCACGGACAAAAGGGCCGCCGCCGGCGCCGCGCCCAGGAAGACGCCGATGGCCGTGGCCACGCCCTTGCCGCCCCGGCCGTAGAGAAAGACCGAAAACATGTGCCCGGCCACGGCGGTCACGAGGACCAGGGACACGAACAGGACCGAGTCCGACATGGCCCGGGCCAAAAGCACCGGAACCAGCCCCTTGGCCAGATCGAGCGCAAGCGTCAGGACGCCCAGACGCGTGCCGCACAGCCGGGCCACGTTGGTGGCTCCGGTGTTGCGGCTGCCGGCCAGGCGCGGATCGATGCCGCAACAAACCAGGGACACGAGCAGCCCGAAAGGAAAGGCCGCCGCCAGATAGGTCAAAAGGAGAAAACCGATATACGCCATGATTGCACTCTCTTTCCCGGAGGCCGGCCCAGAGCCGCCCCCGGCATCAGGACGCGCCGGCGTCCAGGAACAACTGTTCGTCCGGCAGGCTGGCCGGAATCTCTTCCGCGCCGAACACCCGCAGTTCATTGGTCAGCGGATCGATGCGGCCCAAGCGTAGCGCATAGCGCTGGCCGGTGTAAATCGTGTCGCCAAGCGTTTCCTTGGTGGCCCGGACATAGATCTGGATGTCGGGCAGGGACAGGGAGACGAAGGGCCCGGCGCAGTCCACCACCACGCCCTCGAAGGTGCGCTCCTTGCAAGTGCGCTGCAAAAACAAAAGCTTCCAGTAGCGCGGCCGAAACCGCTGCACCCGGCCCACGGCCTCGATGCGCGAGGACAACTCCGGCATCCGGGCCTCCAGCTCCCCCCGGCTCCAACGCGGCGCGCCGGTGCGCAGCAGGCTTTCGAGCTGGGCCAGATTGATCAGATCGGCGTAGCGCCGCAGCGGCGAGGTCACCGGGGAATAGGCCGGCGCGGCCAAGGTGGCGTGGGGCCTGGGATCGGGCTCGGTCAGGGTCGGGGGCAGCTCGCGCACGGCCCGCTGGATGGCCGGCGGATCGCTGTGCACGCCCCGGATTTCCGGCGGCAACCGCGCGTCCTGGGTGCGAAAAAGCATGGCCGCGCCGTGGGATACGGCGTATTCGGCAGCGGCGGTGTTGCCGAGAATCATCAGTTCGCTGACGAGCAACTGGGCCTTGGGGTAGCTCGGGCACACGGCCATGTCCACCCGGACGTCGTCCGGGTAGCCGGTGAGGATGATCTCGGGCTCGGGCCGCTCGATGATGACCGCCCCGCGCTCCAGACGCTTGTCGCGCAAAAGGACGGCCAGTTTCCAGCCAAGCACGATGTGCTCGGGCGCATCCCCCCGGTCCAGGGCGGCCTCGACCACGGCGTAGCAGGTGTTTTCCGCCACCCGGACAAAGGTCTTGCGCATGGCGAAACCGACGATGTCGCCGTCGGCGGCAAATTCCCACTCCATGACCAGCGATGGACGCACCTCGCCGGCGCGCAGGCTGTAGAGATCAGTGCCGAGCGACTCGGGCAGCATGTGGCTGACCCCTTCGGGCAGGTACAGGCTCGAGGCCCGGCGGGCCACGGCGGCGTCAAGCGGTCCGCCGAACTCCCAGTCCAAGGCCGGGTCGGCCAGGGCAAGGCACAGCCGTACGCCGCCGCCGGGCAGGGTCTCGGCGAAAAAGGCGTCGTCGATGTCCCGGGTCGTGGGGGAATCGATGCTCACAAAGGGGATGGGCTCGGGCTCGCGGGCCAGGGCGGCCAGACCGGCCCGACGGGCCTCGATCTCGGCGGCAAAGGGCTGCCACCAGCCGTCGCCCGCATCGTAGTCGGCCTGATCGAGATGGTAGTTGTGGTGCGGCGAGACGATGCCCCACTGGCTGGCCAGAATGAGCGGCAAAAAGGGATGCTCGGGCAGGCCCTTGCGCAACATGGCCCACAAGGTGGCCACGTCCTGGTCGTCGGCGTCGGCAATGAGCCGGCGCAGGAGCCCGGCCAGCTTCTCGGCCGCCTCGGGAGCAAGCTTGCCGGCCAACGCCGCACCCTTCTTGCGATCGGCCGAAGCCCAGCCCTGCCACAGCTCCTTGAAAAAGGCCTGGCCGGCCACCACGACCTTCTCGCGCTCCTCGGCCGCCGCCGCCTCGGTCAAACGCCGTTCGACCACCTCGGCCGAATACACCTCGAATTTGGGCTGATGGAACTTGAAATGGGTCTTGCAGCCGAGAAGCGCCCGGCCCATGGCCGCCACGGCGTCCACGTCGGGCGTTTCGCCGATAAGTCCGGCAAACCACTCGGCCGATTCCTCGCGCACCTCGCCCTGGGCCAACTCCCAGAGCTCGAGCGGTGCGATGGCCTTGGCCCCGGCCTCGCGCCGGGCCTGATGGGCGGCCAGAAGCTCGGAAATCTCGCTTCTGTCCCTGGGACCGTCGTAGCGCGGCCCCATCCACGGCAACACCCGCGAGGCCGCCATCTTCTCCTCGCGGTGCGTCAGCGTATACACCCTAAGCCGGCCCGAAGACTCTTCCAGCACCCAGGCCACTTGGCTTTGGTTGCCCTGCATGAACTCCACCAGACACCCCGGCCCGGCATACCGTTCCAACGCCATTGACATTCCTTCTGCTTCGCAAGCAAGACGGCCGACGCCGCCGGGCCATGCTTGAAAAGCATGCCTCCGGCGGCCGGGGGGATGATCCCCCCGGACCCCTGCAACGGGAAAATTAGTATATTAAGTTGGCGTTGGAGTGGGACGTCACCGCCGACGGGACTCTTCCCCGCTCCCGCCCGCCATTGCGGCAACGCCGTCCCCCCTTTAACCATTTGGGGGGTCCGGGGGCCTCAGGCCCCCGGCCGCCGGAGGCACTCTTCTCTCTAATGTCGAA
>JBKICS010000406.1:0-2850 GCA_046567015.1 Acidobacteriota bacterium
TCCGAGACGACCTTGCGCTTGTACACGTCCTCCCAACGGTCGTCGTGGGCGCCCTCGATGCGGTAGAGGAGCGTCGACGGGCCGCCGTCGACCGAGACGGAGGCGGCCACGTAGGAGTCCACCACCTTGTCGCCAAAAAGGCGCGGATAGCTCTCGAGTGTGAGCGTTGGCACCGGCTCAGGGAAGCGCACGGTGTAGACCACCTCACCCGGCGAGTCGCCTTCCACGGCCACCACGCCGGCCCCGCGCGGGTCGGTGCGGTCCAGGCGGGCGTTCTCGCTGGCGACGGTCACGTCCGCGCCGGCGGCGAGCAGCGGCACGAAAAGCTTCGGGGCCATGGGCGAAACCGGGCCTTGGGTCGCTTCCTCGGCTTCGACCGCCACCCGGACGTTGCCCTTGGCCAGGGCCGCGACCTTGTTCTGGGCCGCCTCGTAGGCGTCCTCGGGAACGGCCACCACCCCGGAGACGATGACACCCCGGCCGGGGATGTCGATGGCCAGCTCGTGGGGCGGCCCAGGCTCGAAGGTGGCCGTGCCACAGTCGATCCAATCCAGGCCCCGGCCGAGCGGCCCGGCCGCGATCTCGCCGATGCGCGCCCCGTCCAGGCTGATGCCCGCCGCGCCGGCATAGGCTTCGGCCCCGGCCCGCAGGAAGATGCGCCAGGAGCCATGGCCAATCAGCGGGAAGCGCACCACGCCCGGGCCCTCGCTGATCCTGGCCGACTTGTCGAGGCTCGAACCGCCCCAGCGGGGATCGTTGAGCGCCTGCGGGGCCAGCGGCCCGAAATGTCCCTCGGCCATGGCCTTGGTCGTGGGCCGGTAGGCGTCGGCGGGCAGATAGGGGAGCAGCAGCTCCGGCGCGCCGCGTCCGGCGACCACCACGCCGCCAAGCCCCGCCCCCAGGCCGTCCAGCTCGGCTTCGGTCGCATCCGCGCCGAAGATGAGCGCCTCGTCGGCGGTCTTGGGATGGGAGCTGTTGATCAGCGACAGGAGGAGCGGAAAGCCACCGGCCGCGAGCCTCGCCTGCCGAGCCAGACGCAGCCGGGGCAGGAAATCGGTATTGCGCAGCACCACCTCGGGCGGCGCGGCCAGGTCGGGGTCGGTGACCAGATCGCGCTGGGCGGCGATGAACGGGCCGATCAGGTTGCCCGGATCAAAAAGCGTCTCCGGGCCGCGCTTGGTGACCGGCATCCAGCCAAACGGGCTGTAGGACAGGTAGGGGTTGGTCCGGTTGTAGATCACCCGTTTGACCGCGGCCAAACCAAGCAGCCGGCCGAAGTCGTCGGTGACCGGCCAGGGACGGTGGAGCAGCCCCAGCAGGTACATGCTGTACGGCTCGCCGATGTAGGTCGGCCCCATGATGCCGTCTTTTCCCAGCAGGGCGAAGTTACGGGTCAGTCCGTTGTCCGGCGGCTCGGGCACATCCCCCGTGGGGCCGGCGATGGTGGGCCACACCGTCACCCGGTAGTCCTCGGGGTCATGGGTGAAAAATTTCGAGAGCGCCCCCTCGGCCGCAGACAACGGCTGAGGGGTCAGGGCCATGGTCTGGGAGGTGGCGTTTTGCGGCGTGGTGAGCTGGCCCGTCCAGTAAGGATGCAGGTACACGGCCAACGCCCCGGCGGCGAAAGCCACGGCAACGCCCCGGCCCCGGGCGCTCTCCCGGCCGTAGCGCAGCAGTTGCGCCAGCCCCAGCCCGGCCAAAAGCGACAGGCCGGCATAATAGACCGGCAGCCAACGAGCCGGCCGGGCCATCTGGAAAAAGAGGATCGGCACGCGGTTCAAGATCTTCTCGTAAAAAACCGCCCCGGCCAACGTCTTGTTGCCAGCCATGCAGACAAACCCGGCCAGCAGGCAAAACCCGGCGAAATACTTTATCCCCCGGTTGGGGCTTTTATACGCCAATCCCAGAAGCGACAGACCAAGTATAGCCAGGGCCGCCGCCGTCCATTCAGGATTGCCGCTTAGCGTCACCGGATAGGCGTACTCCGTGCCCATGCCGTAGTTGTCGGTATGCCCGAGCATGGCTTGTCGAAGTGGCGCGGAATAGCGGCGGTAGATGCCCTGGTAATGGTCGTTGATCTCTTCCTTGGTCTGGTGATGCTTGAAATCGGCCTCGTGGATGATGGAACTGGCGGCCGGGACCAGCCAATGGAGATGCAGAAAAAGCGCCACGAAGCCGGCCAGGGCGAAAGCCAGAGCCGGGCGGGCCGAGCGCCGGGCGATGGTCTCGCCAAGGGCCAGGAAGAAGGTGAACGAGCCGTAAAAAACGATGCCAAAGGGCGAGGCCGAACAGGCCAGCGCGCCAAGGAGCCCGGCCGTGAGGCTCAAGGCGAAAAATCGTCGCCATGAGGGCGTCCCCGCCGCCCGGGACAACAGCGTCAGCACCCAGGGGAGCAGCGCCAGGACGAAACCGCTCTCCTCCACATGCCCGGCCACGGTCATGGAGAACTGGCGCGGATTGAAGGCGTAAAGCATGGCGGCCAGCACCGACGGGGCCAGCCCGAGTCCCAGCAGCCGGCACAAGGCCACGATGCCGCCGGCCCCGACCAGGGCATAGACCGGCCCCTCCCAGCGCACGATGACCGGGCCGCCGATGTACGAGCCCAGGTCGCGGGTGACGATATCGAACCAGCGGGTGATGCCGGAAAACGCCCCCGGCGCGCCCATGTCGTACTTGGAGGCCCAGGCGTGCTTGGAGATGTCGGCCACCTGCCGCATCTCTTCCGGGAAGGGGGTCGGGACGCGGTCCCAGTTCTGATAGACATGACCCGGCGTCCAGAGGATGCCGCGCCAGGCAATCAAGGCGAAGACCGCCACGAACGCAAGCGCCCAGTACTGCCGTTTCATAGGG
>JBKICS010000407.1:0-4043 GCA_046567015.1 Acidobacteriota bacterium
GTTGCTTATGCCGGTGACGAGCATGACCAGTCGCTCGAAGCCGAGGCCAAAGCCGACATGCGGCACCGTGCCGAAACGGCGGGTGTCGAGATACCACCAGTAGGCGTCCATGGGCAGGGCGAGTTCCCGGATGCGGGCTTCCAGCCGGTCCAGGCGCTCCTCGCGGGCGCTGCCGCCAACCAGTTCCCCGATCCCCGGCACCAGCACGTCCATGGCCGCAACCGTGCGGCCGTCGTCATTCTGGCGCATGTAAAACGCCTTGATGTCCTTGGGATAGTCGTAAACGATCACCGGGCGCTTGAAGTGCTCCTCGGCCAGGTAGCGCTCGTGCTCGCTTTGCAGGTCGAGCCCGAAGGCCACGGGATACTGGAATTTTTTTGCACTGGCCGCCAGAATGTCCACGGCCTCGCCGTAGGGCAGGCGCACGAAGGGATTGGCCAACAAATTTTCCAACGTGGCGGGCAGGGCCGGGTCCACGTACTTGGCGAACAGCCCGAAGTCCTCGGCGCACTGCTCCATGACCAGACGCACCAGATGGGTGACCAGGGATTCGGCCAGGTCCATGTTGTCGTCGAGGTCGGCAAAGGCCATTTCCGGTTCGAGCATCCAAAACTCGGCGGCATGGCGCGAGGTGTCGGAGTGCTCGGCCCGGAAGGTCGGCCCGAAGGTGTAGACTTGGCCCAGGGCGCAGGCCAGCGGTTCGGCCGAGAGTTGGCCCGAGACCGTCAGCATGGCCTCCTTGCCGAAAAAGTCCTGATTGAGGCGCTCGGCGGGCGACAACACGGCCGCTTCCGGCCCAAGGGAGGTGACCCGGAACATCTCGCCGGCCCCTTCGCAGTCCGAGCCGGTGATGACCGGGGTATGGACCAGGGCGAAGCCGCGCGCGGCGAAATAGGCGTGGATGCCGTGGGCCAGGGCCGAGCGGATGCGCAGCATGGCCCCGTACTTGTTGGTGCGCGGGCGCAGGTGGGCGATGGTGCGCAGGAATTCGTCGGAATGGCGCTTTTTCTGGAGCGGATAGGTCTCCGGATCGGCCGGGCCGAGCAGTTCCAGGGTGGTCGCCCGGACCTCGAAACGCTGGCCCTTGCCCGGCGAGGCAACGAGTTCGCCGGACACGGCCACGGCCGCGCCGGTGCCGAGATCCTTGACCAGGGACGCGCCGGCAACGGCGTCGTCAATGATGACCTGCAGGTTCCCCAGGCAGGAGCCGTCGTTTATTTCCAGAAACGAAAATCCCTTGGCGTCGCGGCGGGTGCGCACCCAGCCCATGACGCGGATTTCGGGACAGGGGGCCGGGCTTTCCAGGGCCGCCTTGACGGTGGTGCGTCGTATGCTCATGCTTCGATCCAGGTGAAGGTGAAAGGACAACATTTCGCGCCCGAGGCGATGGTCTCCGGTCGCGTCAAGGTCAGGCACGGGCTGTAGCCGGAGCAGAATGCGCCGTCGCGTAGGCAGGACAGCCGGGTCGCCAACTCTTCCGGCAGCCCCATTTCCCGGTAGCTTTCGGCGTAGCGGCAGCGCGTGACGTCAAATGAAACGCTGTCCGGGGCGTGGCGCACGTTTTCAATGGTCAGCGCGCCGCCGCAGCGCCATATTTCCGTGAGCGTGACGAAATGCGTCAAGCTCGGCCCCTGCGGGGCGGAGGCGGCAAAGGCCTTGCCGGCCTCGTAAGCGGCTCGAAGGATGGTGTCCTCCACGGCGTCCAGCGCGGCGACGCGGCCGAGACGTTCGGTGAGGACGGCATAGACCTCGGCCAGGATTTCGGCCTCGATGCGACGTTTCTCCAACAGATTGACGCCGGTTCCAGGGGCATTGCCCATACGATCTCCCGCGCCCGCACGATGCGTTCCGGGCGTGCGGCCCTTTTGCCACAACGCAGGGCCTGACCACAACCGTCCGGGCCGGCCGCGTCGGCCCGGGTGGGCGGGAACGATGCGGTTGCTTCCGGCCGGGTCAGCCGCTATAGTCGCTGGCCGCGCCGTCCGGCGCGCCTGATCACGCAAACCGCCTGTTTCCAAACAAGGATGTTCCCCCATGGGTTTTTTTTCCAAGCTGAAAAAATTCTGGAAGGCCGACGACACGCCCGAGGCCGCCGCCCCGTCGGTCACCCCGGTCGAGGAAGTCCAACAACCAGCCCAGGCCGAGCCACAAGCGCCTGCTGCCCAGCCTGAGCCTGCCGCGCGGCAGTCCGACGCCGCCGTGTCGCAACCGGCCGCCGGGGACGACGTCGCGCCGGCTGCCCCGGTTTCCCCCGAGGCCGCGCCCCAGGCTCCGGTGGCCCCTGCCCCCCAGGCCGCGACTGAAACCGCCGTGCCGCAGGCCCCGGCGACGCAACCCGAACCGGCTCCGGCTCTCGAGCCCGAGGCGGCGCTGGCTGATACAGCCCAACCGGAAACGTCCGCCCCGTCCGTGGCCGGACCCGAATCGGCTCCCGAACCGGAAGCGATCCCCTCGGCCCAGCCGGTGGCCACGGCCGAGCCGGTCGCCTCGGCCGAGTCTATCGCGTCGGTCGAGCCAGTCGCTGCGGCTGAACCGCTCACCCCAGCCGCGTCGGTCGCCCCAGTCCAGCCAGGGGCCGAACCCGAACCGGCAGCGCCCCGTCCCCCCGAGCCCACGCCTGTCCCCCAGGCTGCGGCCGCGCCCGAACCGATCTCGAAACCGGCCCCCGCGCCCAGCCCCCAAGCCGCGCCTCAGGCGGCCGGACCGGCGGCAGCCGACGACCAGGCCGCCCCCTGGCGGGACGCGCTCATCCTGTCCCTGCGCCAGGCCGAGCCGAAACTCTCGGTGTGGCTGGACATCCTGCTCGCCGACGTGGACGTGGCCGGTCCGGTCCTGTGGGAGCGCTTGACCTTTCTCTTCGAGAGCCTGGAAGCCCCGGCCGGCGAGGCCGACGCCTTCGTGGCCAAGTTCGCCGACTGGGTGGCGCTCATGGAGTACGACGAGGTGGAGCTGTTCCGCTCCGAACTCCAGTACCGCCTCGCCCTGGCGCTCGACCTGGAAGACGAGGAGGACGAGCGCAACCGGCTGTTCCTCAAGCTGTCCGAGGGCCTGGCCAAGACCAAGGAGCAGATCGTCAAACGCATCGACGGCATGCTCGGCCGCCACGCCGTCATCGACGAAGCCTTCTGGGACGAGCTCGAGGAAATCCTCATCATGGCCGACGTGGGCTTCGAGCCGGCAGCCAAACTGCTCGGCAATCTGCGCGAAAAGGTGAGAAAGCGCGGCACGACCGATCCGGCCGTGTTCAAGGACATCCTGCGCGAGGAGCTTTCCGAGATTTTCCGTACTCCCAAGACCATCCGGGCCATCAACCCGCCCGAGGTGGTCATGATGATCGGCGTCAACGGCGTGGGCAAGACCACCACCATCGCCAAGCTGGCCCACCGCGACATGATGCGCGGCAAAAAGGTGCTCATCGCCGCCGGCGACACCTTCCGGGCGGCGGCCATCGAGCAGCTGCAAATCTGGGCCAAGCGCGTGGGCGCGGGTTTTTACAGCAAGGGTGCCAATTCCGATCCGGCGGCGGTTGCCTTCGAGGCCATGGACAAGGCCCTGGCCGAAGGCTACGACGTGCTCTACCTGGACACGGCCGGCCGGCTGCACACCAAGACCAACCTCATGGAAGAGCTGCACAAGATCCACCGCGTGGTGGGCAAGAAGCACCCCGGCGCGCCGCACCGCTCGGTGCTGGTGCTCGACGCCACCACCGGCCAGAATGCCCTGTCCCAGGTGAAGCTTTTCAAGGAAGCGGCCGGCGTGGACGAGATCATCCTGACCAAGCTCGACGGCACGGCCAAGGGCGGCGTGGTGGTCGGCATCGCCCTGTCCTTCGGCGTGCCCATCACCTACATCGGGCTGGGCGAAAAAATGGAAGACCTGCGCCCCTTCGACGGCCAGGATTTCGCCCAGGCGCTGCTGGGAGTGGACGGCGACTAGATCGCGGTCCATGAAAAGATGAAAGAGGCCTCCGGCGGCCGGGGGCCTGAGGCCCCCGGACCCCCCGACTGGAAGAAGTTCTAAAGGGGGGTCTGGCGAGGCTTGGC